>CAMCJW010000011.1 GCA_945875195.1 Chitinophaga pinensis
GATTGTCTTGATGAAAGGTTTGTTGCAGTATTTCGCCGCAATCTTTTTCTGTTAATGGTTCTAAATGAATATGTGTTTGTAAAGATTTAGATTCAACTTCAATTTCTTTACAGGCCAACCAAAAAGGAGTAGTTTCGTTTATCTCATTATGGCGGTAGGCAGCCACTATCATTAAATGCGTTACATTTGGTTCAGTAAAAATACTTTGCAATAATTTAATAGATGCCTCATCTGCCCACTGCCAATCGTCAATAAAAATTAACAATGGATGTGATGCTGTTGCCAGGGCATTTAAAAACAAATTAATGGCGTATAAAAATCGATTTTGCTGCTCAACCCCACCAAGATCTGGCAATACAGGTTGCTCACCAATTACCTTTTCCCATTTTTGCGAATAGCGCGTAATAATGGCTCCTAAACCCTCCATCGCCTGCAGAATTTCAGCTCTTCTATAGCTTAATATTTCGGGTGTTTCACTCAATAAATTATCTGCTAATTGATCAATAGCAGCCTTCCAAGCAGAGTATGGAATATTTCTATTTAAGGCCTCAAATTTTCCCTGAATAAAATGTCCCCTATTGGCTGTAATTGGCTTAAGAGTTTCTCTAATCAATGTGCTTTTTCCAATGCCACTCAAACCGCTAACGCGCACTAGTTTTTTGGCGCCATGAACGGTGGCTGAAAAGTTTTGAAAAAGCATTTCTAACTCCTTCTCTCGACCTACCATTTTTTGAGAAACATATAATCGAACAGGCACATCATGCTCACCCATTCTAAATTCTGCTTCTTTGCCATTTTCCCATAACATTTTGCAATGATCCAAATCGCTCAAAATACCTATACCAGATTGATAACGATCTTCTGGGTTCTTATTGATTAATTTATCTATAAAATATGAAACATATTTGGGAATAGCAGGATTTAGTTCATGTAATAAAGGCGCATTTTTGGCTAAATGACAATGCATTAATTCTAATGCATCCTGGCCAGAAAACGGACATTTGCCAAGAATCATTTCATAAAATGTGATACCCATAGAGTAATAATCGCTGCGGTAATCCAATGAGCGATTCATTCTGCCTGTTTGCTCGGGCGAAATATAAAAGAAATGACCAACAAACCTGCTCCCGTTGCTAGCAGCTTCGTTAACAGATTGAAGTTTTGTTCCCGAATCAAAATCAATAATTTTTAAGTCGAGGCTATCCTCATTCACAATGATGTTGAGTGGCGTAATGTCTTTGTGAATAATGGACAATTCGTGAATTTTATTCAGCGCCAATACAATCTTTTTTGCATACTCAAAAAACAAAGCCAAGCCTTGCTTTTCTTTACTTATAAAGTGTTTTAAGGTAACACCTTCATAATATGGCCTAAATAAAGATTGGGTCAAATCATGGTGAACCAATGAGGAAATATTGAACTCTTTATACAGTTCAAATTCATTCAATATATGAGAGAAATCGCGTGAATTGGAAGTTTTGAGTATGAAGTTTTCGGCAGAATTTTTCTGCTTACATTTATACACTACAGAGCTTTCACTCTCGTGTAGCTTCTCTTCCAATATCAAATCTGCAAAGTCAACATTTATTTTCATTTCTGCTTAAAATATGGGTAAACATAAACCGATACAAAAGGCTTAATCAAAAGACGAACAAAAAAATTGAGCTTGCTAATTACTTGGTTATAGTCTGTTTTAATATTTACTAAATAGGGCAAGGTGTTTGGCAGAGCCTTTGGCACCCAAGAAGAATGCAGGGTAAAACAAAATTCTAAACCCGGCATATACAATTTTGTAATTGGCCCAGCTTTTAAATGATTGGCATCAAAAATCCAAAACTCACCCCTGTAAACATACGAACCGTCTGCTTGTAAAGTACCACTTTGAACACTACTAAAAATATAACCATCTAATTGCGGATCTATACCCAAAGTTGCAACAGGCTTAGGCACAAATTGTACACTGCGAATATAAGTATTAGGTTCAAACTGATAATAATTCTCAATTTTCATGCTATTAGTATCTAACTGCATTAAGCCAAATGGCACGCCAGTTTTGGTATGTGCAATTACTTCCTCCAAAGAAATAAGCCTATCACTCACATCCTTGTACAAATCATAAATAAATTGCGATAGCATTTCTTCATCTAACCCATTGGTAACAAAAAACAATTTATTCACTTCGTTCACACGCGTGTCTGCAGAAATCATATCGCGGTAAGTATACAGGCCAATGCTCCATGTATTTGGACCAACATCTGCCGCACCGGGATTTCCAGGTTCAGCAACACAAGCACTTTCTTCTTCCACAATACTTAAGGTATTCACATCAATTACCCATTTACCAAACCTATTTATATCCATGCTACCAATGGCAAACAAACTCATCAAATCTGGATTTATACCTGCTTGGTTGGTATATTGCGTATCGTAGCTGCGCAACCATTCTGCCACACAACTGGCATTGTTGTGCACCGCAAAAATCTTTATTTTACCATTGGGGTTGGCAAAATTGCAAGAGTAATGTATGGTTTCTAAAGGGATTGGATTGTTTATGGCATAGGCTACAGCATCGCCGCCACCAGCAGTTAGCTCGCTGCGTTTTACAATATAAACATCTGTGTAAGGTAACGCAGGATTACTCAATAAAGCCCTTATAGCCCTATCTATATTTTCGTCCTCTGGAAATGGGTTATTCACCAATAAGTCTATGGAGAATTTAAACGAGCAATCGGTAAGTACAATATAATCTTCTGTTATGCCTGTTTGGTGCATACATTCCTTTATCTGCAATAAATTACCATATTGGTCCTTCAAATTCCACTTTTCAATGAGCTTGTCGCCCTTCCAACGCATCAGCATAACGGTAACGCCTCCTGTATCGCTTGTCTCAACCGAGATTGGTTCAGACCGCTTTGCCTTTTCTGGTTCAATAGATTTCTTCAAATCTTTAAAAAACAATTCTAAGCTTGAACGTCTGTCATCTATGTGCATATCGGCCGACATTCCTTTTAAGTGCTCAGTTAATTTGGCCTTAAACAATTTCTTGTTTTTGCGTAAATACCTATGGGTTTGTGCATTGGCAACCTGACTGGTTTTTTCTTTGGTATAGTTTACGGTAAAGAGCTCTTGTGTTTTGGGGTCAAAAGAAGGATGAGCAGTACTTTGAACCAAGTTGAATGTCCATGGAACCATGGCCGGGGTGCCCGCTAACCATTCATTTGAAAACCCTACAGGTGTTATCAAATCAAGACTTATTGGGTCAACCAAAAACGGGCGGCCCACATCGTAAGTAGCTAATATGGAGGTATTGTTTGAACCAAATTTTACCGGAATGGGGGCAGTATTGAGTTCATTGCGCGCACCCAATAGTATTGACAAACGTGTTATGCCAAAATTTTTAAACCCAAAAAACTTATTCAACCAAGTGCCTTTTCGGGTATTATAATCGGCCCAATAACAGGGCGTTTTCATGAGACAACTTTTTAATGATATTGGCTTATTACCATCAAAGGCAATCTTCAGCATCATGCCATCGCCATTCATTATAGGACTGGCATACTCGCTATTATTGCTTCCATCTGCATTTTTTTGAGGAAAGGGCAATCCTCCAGAATTTACACTTCCAACCGGATAGCTGATATAAACAACGCCATTTAAATCTGCAGGAATTTCTCCAGCTAATGTTGTTAAATTACCTGTTAATTCTGCCCTATTGGTGTTCAATAAGCCTTTGGTTACAGGGTTAGCAATAGGTGCATTTTTGTTAAAATGAAACATATAGATTTACTTTAATAATAGAAACTACACCAAAGCAATTTAGTAAAAATCAATTAAAATACTACCAAAATTTAGTTATCTATAATATAGCAAATGCCACCATAGGCTTAATTGCCACAAAGGTGGCAAAAAAACTATCCTACAAATTTCTCTTGATAAAGTTTAAAGGCATCATTGAGGATTTGGATGGCCATGTCTTTGCCCAAGAAATCTTCTACCACTACTGTTTTCTTTTCTAGCTTTTTATAATCTTCAAAGAAGCTGCGCATTTCGGAGATAAAGTGTGCGGGCAGTTCGCTGATATCATTTACATGACTCACACTTGGATCGCCTGCTGCTACGGCAATAATCTTGTCATCGGCTTCGCCATTGTCTAACATGCGCATCACGCCTATTACCTTTGCTGGCACTATACACAAAGGCACCACATCTACTTGCGAAAACACCAAAATATCCAATGGGTCTTTGTCATCGCAATAGCTTTGTGGAATAAAACCATAATTGGCCGGATAATAAACAGATGAATACAAAACCCTATCAAGGCGCAACAAACCGCTTTCTTTATCCAATTCATATTTGGCCCTGCTGCCTTTAGGAATTTCTATGATTCCATTTACAATATTCGGCAAATCATTGCCAGGTGAAACATGGTGCCAAGGGTTAAAACTGTTGCTCATCATTAAACTAATTTATACAGCGAAGGTAGTAAAAACTGCGCATCAAAATATTAATAAATAAACATCAATTAAGCACCAATGAATAAGCCAATCATATTGCTTTCAATATTTACATCACACAAACTCACTCCCCAAAAATCTCCCTCAACTCCTCACTACCACTAATCTCCAACATTGATTTAGGTTGGGTAGGTATCCATTCGGTTTGAACCAAAAACGCTAGCTGCTCAAAGCTCCTAAGGCTCAAAACCACGGTGGGTGATGAGGTGGGTGCAGGAGGATTGGAATTTACTACTAAACTATTTGACATAATAACCTGTTTTTAAAGACAAAAATATTTACTAGTTTTGTAATATGACAAACACCTCATTGAAAATGGAAATCAACACATTGCCCAAAGCTTTGCGAGATGAGGTTTCAGATTTTGTAGCCTTCCTTAAAAAGAAATCAAAATCAAAACCAACACTCAAGACTCGTGAATATGGTTTTGCTAAAGGCAAAATAAAATTATCTAAGGATTTTGATGAACCGTTAGATGATTTTAAAAATTATATGTGATGGCTTTTTTATTAGACTCCCATGTATTTTTGTGGTTTGTGGCAGGAGATATACAGCTACCAACCTCTGTAAAAGACAAAATCGAAAACTTAAATCAATCTTGTTTTCTAAGTGCAGCAAGCCTATAGGAAATCACAATAAAGCATCAACTAGGTAAACTTGAATTAGAAATCTCCCTTCTTGAACTATTTGATTTTGCCGATAGAAACCAAATAGAAATTATACCAATTACTTACGATCACTTAATTGCCCTTTCCAAATTACCTAATCATCACAGTGATCCTTTCGACCGCTTGATTATATCACAGGCCATTGCCGAAAATCTTGTAATTATTACACGCGACAAATTATTCAAAAAATATAAAGTTAAGCAGCAATGGGAGTAGTTTAAGTCACCTATTCCGTTTTCAACCATGCCTCTTTCAAAAAAAAACTTATATTTTCGGTTCGAACCAAAAACGCTTGCTGCTCAAAGCTCCCAAGGCTCAAAACTGCGGTGGGTGATGAGGAAGTGGGAGGAGGATTGGAATCGGAAGAGGGCTACTAAGAATTAGGTTTATTTCAATTGAATAAACAATCTAAGGCATTAAATAACTAAAGTGCAAATCACCATAATCCTGACCTGGATACTTCATATGCCAACAATAAACAGCCTGATTATCTTTACTTGTTAAACGTTGATATAAAGTTTCAAATGAATCATCCATAAAATAAAGGGAAATCTCAGCAAATTCTTTATCAGTTCCAGCATTTCTCAGCGTAAATCTAGGAGATTTCAAATCTTCCACTTTCTTAACAAAAAATAAATTTGCCTTTGTTAATGTTTTACAAGAACTAGGTGAAGGTTTACCTGAGCAAATGATATATCTATTGGCACTATTAGCACCATCGGTATTTTTATAATTATCATAAAATACCCCAAAAGATTTTATCTCTAATATTTGTTTTGTATCATTTGAGCAAGGGTTACTTCCTGTTGGACTGATTCCCAAATCACGTAATTTTATTAAACTATCAATTGGAAGATAGGCATTGGAGTCATTTGTCCATACCCCACTTTCAAAATTTTCTGATCCTTCGTTGTTCAATTTAACCTCATTCTTACATGAAGCCATTAAACAAATAATTGCAATTACTGGTATATATAAAATGTGTTTCATCTTTCAAAACTAACAAAAAAACTAAACTTTTTAAAATTTATGGTGAATGCCAATTTTCTCAAAGCTCCCATGGCTCAAAGCCGCGGTGGGCGATGAGGTGGGAGCAGGTGGATTGGAGTTGGGTGAGGGCGGTTTGTTGCCAGTTTTTATCTTGGTTTGACCCGAGAAGTGTTACTTTAATTTCGCGATTGAATCGAAGGTTCTGATTATGGTTCATTAAATCCCAATAATGAAAAATGAGCTCTTTACTTTTTATTAGTTGCTCTGGAGTAGGTATCTTATCTCGCTTTCTATTATTGATTGCGGCTTTTGCTGGAAGTAAATTCCATAAATCATTATTTTTCCAAACAGAGAAAGGAATTACATGATCTACATCAAAAATTTGAATTGGCAGATTCGACCATACACATCTCACCTCGCCTTCTTTCTGTAATATTTGATTATACATATTCTTCGACTCATTCACATCCCTAGTTGTAATTGGACTTCTAAGAATTTCATGAATAGCCTTCTCAACTTTTACATCACCCTTTGATGCATTGGATGAAAACTCAGCCCATTTAAAAAGAATGGAATCATTGCCTCCTATAAAGCTACCTAAGAGCTTAAAAGCATCATAATAATCTACTGGTATTGAAAAAGAGCCACAAGAGTTTAAAAGATATTCAAAATCAACTTCCTTTGCTTTCCCGATTGGAGGTTGCGGCCTTACTTTAAATATTGAATCATATTCTCCACTTAACGAACTACCAATGTAATGCATTGGATTCTTTACAATAGTTTGTTTTAATTTCCTTACAAGGGAAATAAAATCATTTTGAATATCATTTGGAATTCCCTTACTTTTTAAATCGTTATAAAAAGCAGAAAAACCACCTCGCGTTTTGTAATAATTAATAACAATTTCAAATTCAACCAAAAAAGCCAGTTGTGTATTTGCCCCAATCTGCGGAATAAGAACTTCCGATTCAAGTATCGGATAATAATAAAGCATCCATTTCTCAACCAACAATCCAGTTAAAAAATGTACCCTACCCTCTTTAAAACTAATAAAAGGGGAATTATCTTGAATGATATCAATAACCCCGCGCAACAATGCAAATTTATACGTGGTGGTTTTACTTTCACGCTCAATAATTCTGCTAATGTTTTGGAAGGTTTGGGGGTTCATTACAAAATTTTGTTTTAAACATTTCTTTTTGCGAAAATCTCATCCAAATGATATTGAATAAAATCTTTATTTGGATAATACTTCTGTGGAACCCGTAGGTTAGTATTTTCAATTTCATCAAAAAATTTGTTGTAATAGGTGTTTTTAGAATGTCGTTTTAATTCAGTTGAAATTAAAATAGTTAGATTTTCATTTATTCCTATTAAGCCTTTATCAAATGCTCTATCATATAGTGAAGAAAGGCAAATTCCATTTTCTGGATTCAACCTTTCCCCTTCATTTACCGACCAAGGAACAATGTGACTAGAAACCAATAATTCTGGAATATCTATACCAGAAATTGCACAAGTATTATTATAGTTTGATAATACCAATTGCCGGAAAAAATTCTGGTTTATTCTTGCCTTAACTTCCCTCACTTTATCTTCCCCTTTCAAATCATTTAAATCTGAAAGGATAGAATAAAATTTAGATTCCAATTTTAGATTTTCTCTTCCCGCCAAAATACGCTCACTTTCAAATATTAAAGCTTCCCTATTTATTGAAAATTCATCCCAAATAGGTTGGCATTGTTTTTTACCTCCCACCATTCCCTTAACTCCTCTGGCCAAATGGTAAGGGTCGCAAGCAGCAAAATTGGTTAATCTAAACGCAATAGAACTTGGAGTACGTCCTATTAAATTAGCTAATTGAATTACCTCTTTGGTAGTGCGATTCAATTTACCGAAAGGTAACTTTAGGTATAAATTAAATGCGAGAATTAACTCCTCGCGATTCCAAAGGTTTTTTGAAGGCATACCAAATTTGTAGTTATAAACAACTTAAAAAAGGGAAAAGACTTTATAGAAATTTATAAAAATCACTTTAATAATTTGACTTTCTCAAAAGTAATAATTTGATTGCTTTCAATTACCTTAACAGTAGGCGGCTCAGAAAACTTAAATGTTTTTAATTCATTAATTAAATCATCAAAATCACTACTAGTTGCAACTATAACATCGTCAAGTCCAATAACATCGCCACTTTTTATTTTTGCTTTAACACTCTTTGCTTCATTTACTTCAAGTGTTACCAAATAACTCAACGCTTTTCTGTGAACATATTTTAATGCAATTGCTTCAAGGTCGGCCTGTTTATACCGTTCCCGTAAACTTGTTTTAGCTGAAATACAAATTGGTCCTCGTTCTGCAGTATAAAACATCAGATCATAGATAACATTTGGAACAAATGCAACTTTTGCACTCATGTATAATGGTAAAATGTTTTCACGAACAAATAAAGTCGCCAGAATATACTCAAATATTTTTCCATTGAGGTTGTTATTTCCATCAGAATGATTCTGGAAAGTATCCCAATAAATTTTAATATATTCTGATGGGTTTTTGTACTTAACCTTTAAAAAACTTGGAAATAGGCTATCAAAAATTACTTCAGCTTTATTGTCCTTTCCAACAGTTATTCCCAATTGATTTAATTTGTTCATATTCCTAAAATTAATTTTATAATATTCGAAGCTGTTGCCTCAATTGCTGGCACAGCAACCGAATTGCCAAATTGTTTGTATGCCGAAGCATCTGAAACAGGAATTTCAAATGTATCAGGAAACCCTTGCAATCTGGCCCATTCTCGTGGCGTCATTTTTCTAATACCTTCTCGATTCACTTCCCCTTTTATATGCGTAGTTGGCGTAAAGTCTCTAATTCTATCATCTAGCACTAAATTTCGTTCTCTTCCCATTCCACCTACAACAATTGCATTTGCAATTCCTGAATCTGGAATAATTTCAAACCCGAAACCATTACCTTTTTCAGCATGTCTATTGCGATGGTTATGTAAGGTTTGCAAATATTGTTTTGAAATATAATACTTAGTTGGCACTACTTTTTTTTCCTTTACCTTTTGAAAGCTGACCTTCAATCCCAATGGCTTTGGATATTTAAATTCTGAAATACCCAAATCAGATCTAAAACCTACAATAAAAATTCTCTCTCTGTTTTGCGGCACTCCATAATCTTTTGCATTCATAATTTGTGGCTCAGGCACAAAATACCCAAGCTCATTTCGTAAAACATTTAAAATTGTTGCTAAGGTTTTTCCTCCATCGTGATTTCTTAATCCCTTAACATTTTCTAGAAAAATAGCCTTAGGCTGGTGCCTTTTAGTTATTTCAGCAACATCAAAAAATAAGGTGCCTCTGGTATCTTCAAATCCGCCGCGCTTGCCTGCAATTGAAAAGGCCTGACAAGGAAACCCTGCACATAACAAATCAAAATCTTTAGGTATAAACTTCTTGGTTTCCTCCTTGGTTATATCTCCAAAAGGTGTTTCGCCAAAATTAACTTGGTAAGTCCTTTGAGCATCTCTATCCCATTCACTAGTAAAAACACATTTACCCCCAAGGCGCTGCATTGCTAGCCTAAAGCCACCTATACCAGCAAATAAATCTATAAATTTAAACTTTGGCTCAAAAGGTGCAGGAAAAGGAACTTCCTCTGCTTCAAACAAGAGTTGCTGAATTGCATCCTCAGCAACAATATTGATTCCAAATTCATTTTCCTTATATTTAACAAATTCTTTAACAGCACTCAATGCTTCCTTTTTAAAGGTTTTAGTATCACCTTGAATATTGTGCAGATAATGGGTAATTACAGCCGCTTTCTTATACTTGTTTTCAATAGTATCATTCAACTTCCCTTTCTTTTCAGAAAACTCTTCAATACTAATTTTATTTACCACCTTCTTCATAATAAAAAACCACTCAATCTTTCTAAATCTATTAATTCATTGAAAATATGATAAGCAAATTATCAATTTGACATGAAGCAAAATAAAATAAAAATCAATATGTTTATTGCTTTTATATCCACAGGTAAAATTAAATCCATTTAAATAAAAAAATCATCCTTTCTATTTAATTGTTTTAGAAATTGAAAAAAGGAAATGAATAAATTAAAAGGACTAAAGCCCTGCCTGTATTTTGGTGTCATTCTTAAATCCCCAACCTAAAGGCGCGGGGCTATCAGAAAAATGAATACCATTTATCTTTCTCCAAAAATCTAAAGGCGCGGGGCTATTAATAAAATGAATACTACATATTTTCACATGTCAAAAATGGTGCGGGGCTGTTTCCATTTTGCCAATAGCATTGTCCTTAATCGGTTCAAACCGAAAAAACATTTATACTTAAATTACATTTGGGTGTTTTTATCTACCCAACTTCAACAAGCTCCAAATTCTCTACGCCATAATCTGAAAATATTTCGTCGAGGAGTGGTTTTTTGAAATCGGAGCTGCCCAAAAGGATGGTGGAGAATACTTCTATCCTATCATCTACACTAAGTGTGTTTAAACATTCATTGTTGCGAAAGAATGCCATAAAATCATCTCTGCTAATGTTGTTTTGTGGGTTCATATTTGGGGCGATTTTAGAGGTGTATTTTAATCTAATTTGGATGAAGCAAAATACGAAAACTTATCCCTTCTCTTGCTAAGTCTTCCTTAAAATAATTAAAAGGGCTAAAGCCCTGCCCAAATTCTGGTGTAATTCTCAAATCCCCGGCCTAAAGGCACGGGGCTATTAATAAAATGATTACAAATAATCTTTCAAACAAGCTATCTAGGCGCAGGGCTTTTGCTGTTTTGCCAATAACATTATCCTTATTCGGTTCAAACCGAAAAAAATACTTATTTAAAGAGGCATGATTCCATAAATAATGAGTGGCCCAATAAGGAGGAGCGTCCAAGCTGAAAATTGATAGAATGGTATATTCGATCTGAATTTATCTAGGCCGTAAACATCCATTTTATTGATGCTGCTTATTGGAATGTAAACATTGTTGCATTCAAGGATGCTGTATTCTGTGATGTATAAATGTACTTCGTTGGTTGGATTGCCTTGGCTCCATTTAAATTTGCTGTGCTTCTTTTTTTCGAGTTGTAAGTAGTTTAAATGCTCACTTTCTAACTTAACTTTGATGCCAATTAAGTTTGCTTTACTGGCGTCTATTTGTGGCTCACTCAAATGCCAAACTTCGTTGTTATGGTGCACAATTATATACATGTTATTTTTTATAGCTCCCAACACATGCTTGCCATTTTCAACAGATTCAGTAATTTTAAAATAGGTGCCGCATGAAGCCAATGCCAATAGCAATAAGGCAAACCAAAAATAAGCTCCTATATTTTTCATAAAATTATACTTTAAACGTATAGACAATTTAGCATAATTTGCCCATAAAATAGGAGAATAATTTTGCTATTTTAGTAACTAATATCCTCCTCTATACTTTTGGTTCAAACAGCATTTCATAAGTGTCTATCCCAATACCATAGCCATCTTTGGTAATGCTTTTTACTTTAAAGCCCATTTTTTCAAAAAACCTATACGTGTACTGCGAAGTGCCCAAACGAATAGCCAAACCTGGGTGGTGTTTTTGAATATGGTTCATTCTATAATTTAACATTAAGGTGCCAATGCCTTTGTCGTGAAAACTACTGTGAACCATTCCCCAAGCCATTACGGCCATTGGGTTTTCTTTGGTTACGTAATATCCAGCGCAAGCAATTACGGTTTGATCCAACACATATACAAAATAATATTCTGTACTTGAACTGGGATGAGCCAATTCACCCGAAGCTTTTTTCATTAACCAATCTTTGAACTGATTGCGTTCCTTTGGATCAAAAAAAGGGGGAGTATTGCTATCAAAAATGGTCATACAAGCAGCATACTCCGTTGAAAAAACCTTGATTTCTCCAGCTGCATTTTTTACGCGTTCTTCTATAAGTTTTTTCTCTTCTTTTCTTTTTACAAACAAATAGAGACTCTCCACTTTGCTGCGCGCCCAAGGTGTTTTGCGCAAAAAAGTTAAACTCGATTTGATACTTGGATTAGATTGAAAACAGTTGATCTTAACTTCTTCGGCCAAATATTCCCAGCCTTTGGTTTCAACCAAATAATTCAATGTTTGTTCAAGGGTTACACCATGTAGTGGGTTGTTTTTTTGCTTCTCCATTTTCTATTCGCTATAAAAAGCTCACATCTAACAACCTTATTTGCTAAAAATTTACTTTTTTCATACGAGGCAAGTTAAACAAAAGTGATGAATGATTGATGTAATAAACAAAAAATAGTACTAAAGGTATTACCTTTACACCAATAGAAAAAAGCACACACAAAGAATTATTAAATATGAGAACAATTAATAAATTAACTTTTGCCATATCCTTGGCGCTTTCAATATCTTTTGGTTCATGCCAACAAAATAATGGCAAAGGAGGAAAAGTAACGGTAGATGAGTTTGAAACCTTGCTAAACAAAACATCCGATGCCCAATTAATAGATGTGCGCACGGCCGAAGAATACAATGGAGGTCATCTAAAAAATGCCAAGAATATAGATGCAAATAGTGCTGATTTTTCAACCCAAATAACTGGATTCGACAAAAGCAAACCGGTGTTTGTTTATTGCCTTTCTGGCGGCAGAAGCTCAAGTGCTGCAAATGAAATGCGCAAAGCAGGCTTTACCACCGTATACGAAATGCCTGGCATGTTAGCTTGGAACAACGCAGGAAAAGAAGTTGTTACAGGTACCACAGCAAATGCCGCTGCCGCCCCAACCGGATTGAGCCTTGAGGCATACATGCAAAAAGTAAATAGTCCTAAATATGTGTTAGTAGATTTTAACGCCACCTGGTGTAAACCATGCAAACAATTGGCACCAATCTTAGAAAAAATTAGCAAGGACAAAGCTGATAAATTAACTTTAATAGCCATCGATTCTGATGAAAATCCTGAATTATGCCAAGCCAAAAATATTGAAAGCATTCCTTTCCTAGAGCTATACAAAGACGGCAAATTGGTTTGGGAACACAAAGGTTTCATCACCGAAGCTGAATTGCTCAAAGCTACGGGGTTGTAGGAACAGGTCGAAGCACAAAGCCTGAAGGGCTTTAACAATAATAGCCCTGAATGAAATTCAGGGTATAAAAATACAGACAATTTGCAACCCTAAATGGGTTGAATAATTACTGTCCATTTACTACAAAATGAATTTAATTGGAACAAAATAAACAACATTGTAATAACCTCTCTTTTGGATCATACAGAAAAAACTACCTAATTTTAATTCAACCCCTTCAGGGTTGTGATTAATTCTATCAACATACAACCACCGCATTTCATGCGGGGCTATTATTGTTAAAGCCTTTTAGGCTTTTATCATTATCATATTCCATCATTTACCACGCCTAAAGGCACGGGCTACCATTTTTTGTACATCATCCAAATCATCATCCTTTTAGATGCTGAAAAGGCCTAAAGGCCTCAAGAAAATCTGTCGTCGTTATTTTTACCCGAGCCTAAAGGCACGGGCTACTATTTTTTGTACATCATCCAAATCATCATCCTTTTAGATGCTGAAAAGGCCTAAAGGCCTCAAGAAAATCTGTCGCCGTTATTTTTACCCGAGCCTAAAGGCACGGGCTATTAATAATTATTTGATTGTTGCATCCTCATGAAGCAACCTTGTGGGCCGAACACTACATCACCCTGAGCCTGCCGAACGCTGCGTCACCCTGAGCCTGCCGAAGGGAACGTCACCCTGAGCTTGCCGAAGGGGGAACGTCACCCTGAGCTTGCCGAACGGGTCGAATGGGCCCGGTCACTGAGCTTGTCGAAGTGCTAACCAACCGCCTTCTCATTCGCCACGCCATCAAACTCAGAAATGGTATGGAAAACAATTTCCGGATAATCGTTTTTTGAGAGGGTTACATTCCATTCACTTTCTGCTAAAAATACGGGATTGTTTTCTTTGTCGCGCACAATGGCGTATGATTTGCGAATCATGAATGTTTCGAGGATTTTTTTATCTGGACAAGTAATCCAAAATGCTTTGAAAAACTTCAAAGGAATAAACTCACACTTGGCTCCATACTCGTGTTCGAGCCTAAATTGTATTACCTCAAATTGAAGATCGCCCACCGTACCAATTATTTTTCTATTGCCCGGTTCTTGCTTAAACAACTGAGCAACTCCTTCCTCACTCAATTGGTTAATGCCCTTTTCCAATTGTTTGGTTTTCATGGGATCGCGATTTTCTAGTTCTTTAAAAATCTCTGGTGAGAAGCTGGGGATACCTTTAAAATGAAGGTTTTCGCCCTCAGTTAAGGTATCGCCAATTTTAAAATTACCACTGTCGTACAAACCAATTACATCGCCAGGATAGGCCTCACTGGTGAGTATTTTTTCATTGGCCATAAAGGTAGCAGGATTGGCAAATTTCAATTTCTTGCCAGTACGCGTATGGTAATAAAAAGTATTGCGTTCAAACTTACCAGAACACACACGCATAAAGGCAATTCTATCGCGGTGGTTTGGATCAAGGTTGGCATGTATTTTAAACACAAAACCACTGAGCTTGTTCTCATCTGCACTTACCATGCGCTCTACAGCCTCTCTGCTTCTAGGACTAGGGGCAATATCTAAAAATGTTTCTAGTAATTCTTGTATGCCAAAATTATTAATGGCCGAACCAAAAAATACGGGAGCCAATAAACCTGCTTGGTATAATTCTTTGTCAAACGGTTCAAACACACCTTCAATTAATTCAACATCATCGCGCAGTTTTTTGGTGTCTTTTTCACTCAAGTATTTGAGTATTTGCTCGCCATGCAGACTTTCAATACTAATTACTTCATCAGCTAACTGACTCTTATTCGACTCAAATAAATTGAGTTCTTTCTTGTATAAATTATAAACGCCTTTAAACAATGAACCTTGGTTAATTGGCCAAGTTAAAGGTTGTGTTTGGATATGAAGTGTGCCATCAATTTCCTCTATCAAATCAAAAGGATCTTTACCCTCACGGTCCATTTTATTGATGAAGATAATAACAGGCGTATTGCGCATTCTACAAACTTCTACTAGGCGCTTTGTTTGCTCTTCCACACCCTTTACCGAATCTACCACCACAATTACACTATCCACCGCGGTAAGTGTTCTATAAGTATCCTCAGCAAAATCCTTGTGACCAGGAGTATCAAGAATGTTGATGCGTTTGTCTTTGTATTCAAAAGCCATTACAGAGGTAGCCACAGAAATTCCACGTTGCTTTTCTATTTCCATAAAATCGGAAGTAGAGGTTTTGCGAATTTTATTGCTCTTTACTGCACCAGCCACTTGAATAGCACCACCAAAAAGCAGGAATTTTTCAGTCAAAGTAGTTTTACCAGCATCGGGATGAGATATGATGGCAAAAGTTTTTCTCTTATCTATTTCTTGTTTGAGACTCATGTATTTATAAAAAGTACCGCCATTTCAGCGGGACCGCAAAAGTAGGTTATCTCATGCGATTGTACAAATAGGCCGCAAGGGTGCTATTTATCTGAGGATATTGGGCTACCACAAACTTAAAATCCCAAACCTTACCAAGGCATATAGTGCAGCGCCGGCAATGAGTAAAGCAGCTAAAACAATCTTCCAAATTGGTGTGCCCTTTTTCTTAAATGGATCAATAAGATTTACCCGGGAATTTAATGGCAAAGAAGCCGTTTGGGTTAACAAATTACCGAAACTAATATTTACTGTTGCTTTGGCATTGATAGCCCATCCGTTGGCATCCAATATTGGTGCGAGGTTTCTTTTACGTAACTTTAGGTAAGCAATTAACATGGCAGGACCAGAAATTAACAAAACAATGCCCAATACTGCCAGCGGCATTTTCCACCAAGTAAGGGCCATAAAACCGGCTACAATTGAGGCAACAGCTGCTCCTAAAGCACCTAATGCCAAACTGATTGCCGCAAAAATTCCAACAAATTTTCCAACATCAAATGGTGGCGGTGGCGGACCTGCTGGTGCCACAGGCGCTTCCACTGGAGCACTTGCAACACTTTTGCTTGCATGCTCATCGGCTGCAGTAACTTTCTTTTCTATGTTTGAAGTGGCATGTGATTGCACCTTATCATCTTGTGCTGCGGCAAACTTATTTACTTGGGTTCCTATAAATTTCGACACCTTGCGATAAGGCGACCAAAATGCTTGTCGGATACTAATTGGATTATCTATGATTTTAATAACAGTTGCATCCCAATCTAAACCCTCTCTGTCGTAAAACACCGCATTTCTACCTACTATTAAATTATCAATGTCGCCATTGGTTAATGCTGAAACCACAATCATTTCTTGTTTGGTTGCTTTAGAAACACACTTGCAGTAAATTAAAAACATGCCGCTTGTAGCTACCATCATATCATGCCTGGCCATGTCATTTACCTTAATGCACAAGGTGCAACTTCTTTGATCTATATACAGGGTACCTGCCTGAAAAATGGCCTTTGAACCAGGGCTATAAAAATCAAAAAACGTAACAAAGTTTTTCAACAGTTTAAACAAATCTCTGTGATACCTCACCAACTGATCTACCAAAATCATACTCTCAGCTTCATCGGCAATTTCAATATCTTTATCAATCAATGCTTGCAATGCTAAGCGGTGATTGGCCTCTGTGATTTCTAGCAGGCGCGGCAATCCTAGTTGCTCAACCAAGTCTCCAGCCTTCTGCGATTTCCACGCTATATATGGAGCAAATTTAGCTGCAATTGCCATCCATTCTAACTCAGTTATGCTGTCTTTTCCTGGAAACAATTTATTGGCCACCTCTTGCATAAAATTCCCAACAGCTGCCTCCCAAATTGGGTTCAAACCTTTACTCAATGGCAATGCTTTACCTGCCTCAATTTTTGCCAAAGGATAAGTGGCAATTTCATCTCTGCAAGAGTTCAAATCTTTTACTGCTATAGACTCAACCCTAACATTCAATTGGTTCAATACCTCTGCAGTTAATGGGTCGAATGCGGCTAATTTACAACGCAGGAAATAATCATCAACTTTGGATTGTATGGCTAACCAACTTTGATAGGCTAGCTCGGTATGCTCGCCCATTGGCATAATACCTTCCAAATTGCTATTCAACTTAGTTTGCCATTCAATATACAAATCCTTTAATCCAAAAAATTGGTTCAGCAAATCTTGGTCAATTCCCAATTTACCACTCCTATCTTCTTTGGAACCCACACATAAAATAATTTCATTGATGGTTTGAATCAAAGCGCTATCAGTTGTGCTGTCTTCAGTAATTATGCCATCTCCGTTGAAAGGAGTTGCAGTAAATATTTTTACAAAATCAGAAGTATCGTCAACTGTTAAAATGAGTGAATCTGTTTTACCTAAATTTTGAAGAATAATATGGGCACAATCCAACAAGTATTTTCCTTCTGGTGTTTGATCATTGATTGCAGATAACGGAAAAGTTTCTTCTTGCTTCAACAAATCATCTGGATTTTTTAAATACGACATGGCCCATTTTACAGCATGTAATATTTCTGGAACCCTTATTTGTCCATCTTTATCGCTGTCTATTAATTGCAAGGTTTTGTTATCAATCTCTAAGCCATTTACCGGGCAGCTAAGTGCAGTCCATAACTTTTGATCCAAATGTTCTAAGGCCAATAAATCTGCCCCAGACTCAAGGTTTACGCGTTTAACGCCACCAACTGTTGAGAAACTCCAAACGTGATTTTTGTTTTCCATTTGCTATAAATTATTTGGTTCGAACCAAAACATGCGCCAAAATAAGGAATTGAAATAAAGAATCAAATTGTTTCTTTTTGCGATTTTCTGCTGAGTTTAAAAAACCTTTCATTTCAAAAAAAATTACTAAATTTGAAATATGGAATCAAGACCAATTTTATTGAAACTTAAAGCGCAAAAAGATCTTTTAAAAAAGAAATTTGGTGTTGAAGAAATTGGCGTATTTGGCTCCACAGTTAATGGCAAGGCAAATTCAAATAGTGATATAGATATTATTGTTGGCCTAAATTCTGCCAATTATACTAATTATTACCTGCTCAAAAGATTTTTAGAAAAGTTACTGAATGCCGAAGTTGATTTGATTAGAAGGGGTCCTCACCTAAGCAGCCAATTTATAGCCTCTATCGAAACTAATATTATTTATGTCTGAGCAATTAATATTAGAGCGATTATTTAGAGTAGAGGAGTCTTGCAATAAAAAAATAATCTATCGCTAACTTGACCTTCAATCCTTTCTTATCAGACCTTCCAGTTACCGAAATCATTGTTGAGGTGCGCCAAAAATTGGCAGAAAATAATACCCTCATTGTGCAGGCGCCTCCAGGTGCTGGTAAAAGTACTTTGTTGCCTTTGGCGTTATTAAACGAGTCCTGGTTAGGGAACCAAAAAATAATCATGCTAGAGCCTCGAAGGCTTGCGGCTAGAGCCATTGCCATGCGCATGGCCTCACTGTTGGACGAAGAAGTTGGCAACACCATTGGTTATAGAATTAGGTTCGATAACCGTGTTGGTCCCAATACAAAAATTGAAGTGGTAACTGAAGGTATTTTAACCCGTATGTTGCAAACCGACAATGCCCTAGAAGGTGTTGGCTTGGTTATTTTTGATGAGTTCCATGAACGCAGCATACATGCAGATATTGCCATGGCTTTGTGCCGCGAAGCACAACAAGTATTGCGACCCGAAATGCGCATGTTGGTGATGAGTGCCACTTTAAACATGCCTCAATTAAGTGCTTTACTCAAAGCGCCTGTTATAACAAGTGAGGGCAAACAATTTCCTGTTGAAGTAAAATATGTAGGCGGACAAGATGAACGCCTCTTGCCAGAAACCACTGCCAGAGTAGTGATTGAAGCCACACGTGCACATGAAGGTGATGTGTTGGTGTTTTTACCTGGTGAAGGCGAAATAAGAAAAACGGCCGAATTGTTGAAGGGAGATTTGCGTGAGTTTGCCATTCATCCTTTGTTTGGGGTGTTGCCACAAAATGAACAATATGCGGCCATTATGCCCAATAGAAATGGCAAAAGAAAAATTGTTTTAGCTACCTCCATTGCAGAAACATCCTTAACAATTGAAGGAGTGAAAGTAGTTGTAGATAGTGGCTTTGGCAGAATGCAACGCTTTGATCCAAAAAGCGGTTTGAGTCGCTTAGAGACGGTACAAATTTCGAAAGATTCTGCCGATCAACGCGCAGGTAGAGCTGGCAGATTAAGTGCGGGTGTATGTTACCGCATGTGGACCAAAGCCACACACGACAGGTTAGCGGAGCACCGCATTCCAGAAATTATGGAAGCAGATTTGGCTTCATTAGTTTTAGATATGGCCCAATGGGGAATAGTAAATGTTACGCAAATGAGTTGGCTCAGCCCGCCTCCAAAAGCACATTTGGCGCAAGCTAGCGAAGTATTGCATCAATTAGGAGCACTAGAGAATGGTAGAATCACAGAGCATGGAAAACAAATTCACCAACTAGCTTGCCACCCACGTATTGCACACATGCTATTGCTTGCCGAAGAAGACCATTCTATTCAATTGGCCACAGATGTTGCGGCTGTTTTAGAAGAGCGCGATCCTTTGCCACGTGAAGCTGGAATAGATATCAACTTGCGTGTGGAAGCATTGCGCAGAGCACGAAAAAACAATGCATTGGGTAAAGGTTTTAACAGAATAGAAAAAGTAGCTGAATCGTATAGAAAGTTATTACGGGTTGAACCAAATAATGGCGCAGTAGATCCTTTTGAAACTGGCTTACTGATTGCACATGCTTACCCAGAACGTATCTCTTGTGCCAGGCCAGGTAACAACGCTCAATTTCAGTTGGCAAATGGCAAATACGCTATGGCCGGACATAAAGATGATTTAGCCCACGAGGCTTGGTTAGCAGTGGCTCACATGGATACAAGAGATGGGTTGGGCAAAATATTTTTGGCCTCACCACTTAATCCAAAAGATTTACGTTCATTGGTTAAAGAAAAAGAAATCATTACTTGGGATACACGTAAAGGTGGATTGGTGGCCACAAAAGATTTGCGAATTGGCAATATTATTTTGCAATCAAAACCCCTTCCTTCTCCAGATCCCAAATACTTAGTTGCAGCCTTATGCAACGCCCTTAAAACCGAAGGTGAAAGCTTGCTCAACTTTGATGAAGACATGCTACAATTGCAAAACAGAATTTTAAGTTTACGCAAATGGAACACAAGCGAAGATTGGCCAGATGTAAGCACTTCAACCTTATTGGTTCAAACCGAAGAATGGTTAGCGCCTTATTTAAACTCGGTTAAAAAAAATGAGGACCTCAAGAAAATAAATCTCACTCAAGCCTTGTTCAATCACTTGAATTACGAACAACAATTAGCCTTGAATAAATTGGCACCTGCTAAAATTGAAGTGCCTAGTGGTTCAAACATACAAATACAATACTTTCCTCATGGCGAAACACCTGTATTGGCGGTTCGTTTGCAAGAGGTATTTGGCTTAAGTGATACACCGCAAATCAACAACAACAAAACTGCTGTTGTGTTGCACTTGCTATCGCCAGGCTATAAACCTGTTCAAGTAACCTCTGATTTGCGCAGCTTTTGGAAAAATACTTACCACGAGGTAAAAAAGGAACTCAAGCGCAGGTATCCAAAACACAGTTGGCCCGAAGACCCTTGGGAAGCAGTGCCTGTAGCTAAAGGCCGACCAAGAAAATAGAGCTTATTGCTTTTGAATTTTCTTATGTAAACACAAACCGTTTTCATCTGTCAACTCAAGCAAATACAATCCTTCAGGTAGGTGATTTAAAGTGATGGGCTCTTGCGAATTTTGCTCAGTTTTAAACAACAATTTTCCTGTAATATCAAACAACCTTACTTGAATTTTAATTTGCTCATAAGTATTTATATAAACTAAACCTTCGCTAGGATTAGGATAAATCTGCAAGCCTTCATTGAACCATTCTTGGTTGCCAGTTGGTTGTTTTACATAAATATTCTTGATAGCTGTATCACCAACACAGGTGCCACTGTTGGTTTCTACCATCTTCAATTGCACATCGCCCAATTGCGTCCATTTGATGTTTAAGGTATTGGTATAGCTTCTTCCATTGCCATTGCTAAATAGCCAGTTATAGCTTGACCCAACTGAACCTGTTACATTATAAATTTCGGTGGTGCCTTTTAAAACGGTGTCTTTGCCATTGATGGTTTTTAAAACAGGATTGGT
>CAMCJW010000012.1 GCA_945875195.1 Chitinophaga pinensis
TATATTCAAAAGAGCAGGATCGGTATTATATCGGTCAGACCGAGAATGTTGAAAAGCGTTTAAATGAACATCGTGTTCGAAAGAATTTAGGTGCAACGGAAATGCGGCTATTTTTTACTCATAATACCCATACAAAAGGGGCATATTAAGCGTCTCTAAAACTTGCAATTGCATTCTTTTTGAAATAGAATCAATGGGTGTAATTTTAATATAGATTAAGGTATTTCCTTCCCAAAGTAAGGAGGTATCACTGGTTTGAATATATTTATAATAACAAAAATTACTATCTAAACCTTTGATTACTCTGGTCCAACAATAATTACCATCTTGGTTTAGGTTCAAACTTTTATAACCATCAGTTTTTATAGCAGTATCACGAGAGTAAATACCAGCTAATTTATATTTATAACTATACTTTACTGCTTCTTCTTCTTTTTTGCAGGCAAATAATAATGTTAATCCTAATAATAAAACTAAAACAGATTTTGTCATGAACATTTTTTTATGCAAGTAATAAAATATAGAGAAGTTTCCACAATTTATTTTTGGAATTGAATCTTGAAATCTGTTTTGTGTTTATGGTATCAAGACCACAATTAAAAGTAAAACCATTGCCAAAAAGAGGCCACTTCCCTTGGTATATGTACTTTTTTTATATTTACTTGAATAAATATCTGGGTAATTTTTCTTGAAATTTAGAATGTTAGTGGTGTCAATTTTTTGAAAAATATTTGTAGCAAGATTTTCTGAAATTTCTTCGATTTGTGTGCTATTGAACGGTTTTTCTAGGTAGGCATAACTTTTAGAAAATTGCCAATTAATAGATTGATTTGTTGCAGTAGAAAAAGTTTTGATAGGTTGGAAATCGTAATTGAAAAAGGTTTTGTAAGAGGTGAAAAATAGTTTCGTTGTATCGGTAACTTCCTTGCAAACAATGGTGGTGAGTAAACTACTTTTATAAATTGAGTCAAGACCATTTATTGTTAATTCTGGTTTTTGTTTATTAAATTCAATCAAACAATCGCTCAATTGGTAGGTTTGCAATTCTCCAGATTGGTTCATAGTAAAACCTCTTTCGAGTAAACGCTTATTCAAACTATTAAATAAGTTTGCGTCGAACTCGTCTATTTTTTTTTGAGTTGAACCTAAAAAAATTGTGTCGGAAGTTAATTGGTATTCGGTATTGTGTTTAGAAATATCAATCCCGATTTTGGAAATATTGTATTCATAACCAGGTACTAAGGCTGATTTACAGGCAGTCATAAAAAAGCCAAATATTAACAATAAAATAAATGCTGAATTTGGAATTTGTTTGCGCATTTTTAATTTCTTTTGGAACCAATTTTTTATAGACAATTATCAGGCCAAAATTAGTTTCCTTTTTTGAGTGGATTCATTTAACTTGCCAACTTAAGCAATATTATGAATATCACTTTACCAGACGGTTCCGTTCGTTCGTTTGAACGGGGTACAACCGCCTTAGAAATTGCCAAATCCATTAGTGAAGGTTTGGCTCGAAACGTATTAACCGCCAAATTAAACGGGCAGCTAATAGAATTGTCTGAACCAATTAACGAAGACGGTTCACTTACACTTTTCACTTGGGACAGCAAGGAAGGAAAAAATGCTTTTTGGCATTCATCAGCGCACGTGCTGGCTCAGGCCATAGAGTTTTATTATCCAAAAGTGAATCTTACGATAGGACCAGCAATTGAAAATGGGTTTTATTATGACATGGATTTTGGAGGTGAACCATTTTCTGAAAAAGATTTCAAAAAAATAGAGGACAAAATGTTGGAGCTAGCCAGAGAAAAGGCGGAGTTTCACAAAAAAGCCATCAGCAAGGTTGAGGCTTTAGCTTATTATAATGAGCGCAATAATCCTTTTAAGGTTGAATTAATTGAAAACTTGAATGATGGGGAAATTACCTTTTGCACACACAGCAACTTTAGTGATTTGTGCAGGGGTGGTCATATTCCAAACACAGGCTTTATTAAGGCTGTTAAGTTGATGAGCGTTGCGGGCGCTTATTGGCGAGGAAATGAGAAAAACCCTCAGCTCACTAGGGTTTACGGAATTTCGTTTCCTAAGCAAGCTGAATTAACGGAATACCTGAATATGCTGGAGGAAGCCAAAAAACGCGACCACCGTAAATTAGGTAAAGAATTAGAAATTTTTACTTTTGATGATGATATTGGACCGGGTTTGCCCTTGTGGTTGCCTAATGGAGGAGCCATTATAGAAATTTTGGAAAGTTTTGCGAAAAAAACAGAAAGTGAAGGCGGCTATGTAAGGGTAAAATCTCCACACATTGCAAAGGAAAGTTTGTATATTAAGAGTGGACATTTACCTTATTACAAAGAAAGTATGTTTCCGCCAATGGAAATGGATGGGGATAGATACTATTTAAAAGCAATGAATTGTCCGCATCACCACAAGATTTTTGCGGCTACACCAAAAAGTTACAGAGACATGCCTTTAAGGTATGCAGAATATGGTACTTGCTACAGGTATGAGCAAAGTGGGGAGTTATTTGGCTTGATGCGTGTTAGGTGTTTGCAGATGAATGATGCACATATTTATTGCACCGAGAATCAATTTGAGGATGAATTTAGAAAAGTGAACGATTTATATTTGAAATATTTCAAGGTTTTTGGGATTGACAAATATGTGATGCGTTTTTCAAAACATGATCCAGCTAAATTGGGGGAAAAGTATATTAACTCACCAGAACTTTGGTTGAAAACTGAGGAAATGGTGCGTAAAGTTTTGATAAATTTGGGTGTAAATTATGTGGAAGTGGAAGATGAAGCGGCATTTTATGGGCCAAAAATCGACATTCAGATCTATTCTGCCATAGGAAGAGAGTTTACTTTGGCAACAAATCAAGTTGATTTTGCACAAGCAGAAAGATTTGATTTAAGCTTTACCAATGAGAAAAATGAGAAAGAGCGACCATTGATTATTCACCGTGCACCCCTTGGTACACATGAGCGTTTCATTGGTTTCTTGTTAGAACATTATGCAGGAAATTTGCCATCTTGGCTAGCACCAAAACAAGTTAGTATTCTACCAATTAGTGATAAGTATTTGCCATATGCGCAAAAACTTGCTGAATTGATGAAAAATAACGATATTCGCGCCCTGCTTGACGACAGGAATGAGAAGATTGGCAAGAAAATTAGGGATGCAGAAATGAAAAAGATCCCTTTTATGCTTGTGGTTGGTGAGAATGAGATGCAAGAGGAAAGTGTTTCTGTAAGGAAACATGGGGAGGGAGATACAGGAAAAATGTCGGCAACAGATTTTGTTCAATTTTTTATAGATCAATTAACAGTAAAAATATAAGTTTCTTTGGCAGCACCAATTGTACCGAGTAGTAGCAGCGGGAGGCCTGGAGGGCCAGGTCCCGGACAGAACAGATTCAACAGAGGCAGGCGTTCATTAGAGCCTGAACACAAGATTAATAACCTTATTCGTGCGTCAAGCGTGCGTTTGGTGGGCGAAAATGTTGAGGTAGGGGTTTATCCTTTGGGTGATGCTTTGAGGATAGCTTATGAACAGGAAATGGATTTGGTTGAAATCTCGCCAAATGCAGACCCACCTGTTTGTAGAGTGGTTGATTACAAAAAATTCTTGTACGAGCAAAAGAAAAAGAAAAAGGAACAAAAAGCGAATCAAGCAAAATCGGAAGTAAAAGAAATTCGTTACGGACCAAATACTGATGAGCATGATTTTGAGTTTAAATTGAAACATGCCGAAAACTTCCTAAAAGAAGGTCACAAAGTGAGAGCTTTTGTGTTTTTTAAAGGAAGATCAATTGTATATAAAGAAAGAGGTGAAGTGCTTTTGCTTCAGTTAGCTCAAAGGTTAACAGATATTGCAAAAGTGGAGCAGTTACCTAAGTTGGAAGGAAAGAAAATGTTTTTGATCCTAAATCCAAAAGGTAAAGCAGGGAAGTAGTTGAGGTCCTTCGGCAAGCTCAGGATGACTGGTCCTTCGGCAGGCTCAGGATGACCGGTCAAATAAGGTGAGGCTTCGGTGACAGAGGGGGTTTGAAAAAAGAAAGTCGTGATTAATAACTAATAAAAAGAGGAGATTTAGGAAATGCCTAAAATGAAAACATGTAGCTCGGCCAAAAAACGTTTTAAGGTTACCCCCAGCGGTAAAATTAAAAGGGCACAAGCTTTTAAGAATCACATTTTAACTAAGAAAACTACCAAGCAGAAGCGTGGGTTGACAAAAATGACAACCGTTAGTACTGCTGATATGAGTAAAGTTAAAATTTTGTTGGGAATTGGTAAATAAAACCAATTGAGTTCCGTAAAGGCGGATCGGCCGTTTGTAGGTAGGCCTTAAACACCTGGTTTATCATTTGTTTAACCCGAATAAAAGCACAAAAGATCCCGCTAGTAAGCGGGGCGCTTAGATTCAAAAAAACGTAAAATTATGCCACGTTCAGTCAATTCCGTAGCGAGTAGGGCTCGCAGAAAAAAATTACTCAAGTTAGCCAAAGGTTACTGGGGTAAGAGAAAAAATGTATTAACTATAGCAAAACATACAATCGACAAAGGATTGGGTTATGCTTATAGGGATCGTAAAACCAAAAAGCGCAATTTCCGCAGCCTTTGGATTATGCGTATCAATGCTGGATCACGTTTACATGGATATAGCTATAGCCAATTTATGAACTTAGTTCACAAAAAAGGCTTAGGTTTGAACCGCAAGGTTTTAGCCGATATGGCCATGAACCATCCAGAAACTTTCGAAGCAATTGTAAAATCAGTAAAATAATTTAGATTTAATTACGACTTTAAAAAGCCGCTTGCCATTTTGGTAAGCGGCTTTTTTTTAAGCATTCTTTTAGTCATTATTCGGTTTGATCCTATCATGCAAATCATTAATTTCTGCACTGATTACCGCAAGGGTTGAAGCCATATTTTTTGATTCATTTTGGACAATATTGATATCCTCTTTTACTGCATTGTTGAGTCTTTCTGCAAATTGCTGGTTGCTCTTACTTTCAGTATTTATATGAGATTCTAATTGCTTCACTTGTTTGTTTAAGCCTATCTGATTTTCTTGAATGAGGCTTTTATTTTCTTCAAAGCTTCTGTTGATTTTACTTTCTAATTGTTTAATTTTTTTGTTTAACAGAAACCAAATCAACCCACTAGAAATAATGGCTATTAAAACAAAAACCCATAAAAGTAAAATGGAGCTTTCAGCCTTATTAATTTTTGCTTCTTGTTCGTTAAATTTTAGCTCATTGTTTTTGTGAATTTCTTCTAATGAAAGTTGGGTCTTGTTTAAAGAATCGGATGTGGTTGCAATCTTAAAATTAGTTGAATTAAGGACTTCTTCAACCTGTTTCAATTTTTCATTGATGTCTTTCAACTCTGCATCCTTGCTATTAATACCACCTTTTACAGAATTGATGGATTGTTGAATACCTCTCATTTGGTTGCTCAACTTTGTGATACTGCTATCGTAGTCTTTTTTCATCACATAAGGGCTAGGACCTTTTGGTTTTGGCGCAGCTGCTGGTACAACTGGTTTTGGCTGTGGTTTTCGTTGAGAGAATGCATTAAATGAAGTGAAAACAACTAGGATCAAAAAAGAAAAGTATTTCATAATAAATTGGTTTAATGAATAAGCTTTATTTGGTTTATAAAATTATTTTTTTTTAGAGTTAAATCTTTTATTTATGGTGCTAATTTAATGCGATTTTCATCAAATTTATAAATTTATTAAATTTTGGTTAAAATAAATTTATATGTTTAGCTCTTAATATTAGAGAGATATAGGTACCTAAAGAAAAAGTGTGGCTAATCAAAAATAATTATTTATTCAAAACTCTTGAAGGGTAGCTAATTAAAAAGATTCAAAAGTGAAATTAAAACTGAATTTCCATTTTTGTTAAAAATGACTGAAATTATCCTAAAATTCAGCCCAATCATTACTATAATATCGCTATTTTTGCAGAAATAATTGTTATCCCTTTAGGGAGTTTCTATGAAAAGTATTCAATGGTGGAAATTAGCTGGAGTTGCTTTAGTATTGTTTGCCTTAATAGGTGGATTGTTGCTACCAGTGCCCCAGTTGCCTATTTTGGCCCAGAGCATTCGCAATCTTTATTACCACGTGCCTATGTGGTTTGGAATGCTTAGTTTGCTCATTGCATCTTCCGTATATGCTGTTAAAGTATTGATGAGTAAAGATTTGATCAATGATGTTTATTCAGAATCTTTTGCCCGTGTAGCATTGTTATATGGTACAATAGGAATAGCAACCGGAATGATTTGGGCAAAAAATACTTGGGGCGCTTATTGGACAAATGATCCTAAATTAAACAGTGCAGCCATTGGTATGTTGATGTATGCAGCCTATTTTGTGTTAAGAGGTTCTATTGAAGATGAGGAGAAAAAGGCAAGAATTTCGGCCACTTACAACCTTTTCTGTTTACCTATGTTTATAGTTTTGATATTTGTTTTACCGAGGTTAACTGCTTCTCTTCATCCTGGAAATGGCGGTAATCCTGGTTTTAACTCTTACGATTTAGATAGCAGGTTAAGAATGGTATTTTATCCCGCCGTTATAGGTTGGATACTTATTGGGTTTTGGATAGCCAACATTCAAATAAGATTGAAGAAAATTGAATTAAAAAAAGAACAAGAATTGTAGTATGAAATATTTTATTATCAATCAGGTACAACAGCACAGCAGCCAAATGCCTTCGGCCGAAAGCACAGATAAGTATTTAGTAGTTGTTGCAGTTATTGCAGTTTTATTCATAGGCATTGTGGGTTATTTGGTTTCATTGGATTTGAAACTTAAAAAAATAGAGAATCAATCGTAGCATGAAAAAGACAAGTATCATCGCGCTCATATTAATAGCTTTAGCCATAGGTGCCATTGCAAGCATGTATGGCGACGCAAGTACCTATGAAAATTTTGAGGTAGCCCTAAATCATCCGGGTAAAGAATACCATGTAGTTGGCGTTTTGAACCGAGAAAAGGAAAAGTATTATGATCCACAAAAAGATGCCAATTACTTCTCCTTTTATATGGTAGACGAAAAGGGCAAGGAAAGTAAAGTTGTATACCACAACCCGCAGCCGGCAGATTTTGAAAGATCGGAAAAAATTGTGATTGTAGGAAAAATGGAAGGAGATCATTTTGAGGCTTCCAAAATCTTGCTTAAATGTCCGAGTAAATACAATGAAACTGAGGTGAAAACCTGATACAATCAATTTAATTACTCGCAATTTTACGCTTCCTTCAAAAAAACTATTTAATATTTTATGAGTTCTGTTACATTTATTGGTGAACATTTATTTTGGGGAAATTTGGGTCATACCGCAGTTGTGGTTTCCTTTATTTCATCTATATTGGCTTGTTTGAGTTACTTTTTTGCGGAGCGCAATCCCTTGGATCAAAGCTGGACAAAAATTGCTAAATACTCTTTTCATCTGCACAGTTTGGCGGTTTTAACCATTATAGCCTCCCTCTTCAAAATAATTTATAGCCATTATTTTGAGTACCATTACGCCTGGCAACACAGTAGCACAGATTTGCCTGTACACTTTATGATTTCTTGCTTTTGGGAAGGGCAGGAGGGTAGCTTTTTACTTTGGATTTTTTGGCAAATGGTTATAGGGCAGATTTTATTGCGCAACGCTAAGAATTGGTTGAACCCAGTAATGGCAGTTATAATGCTTTCTCAAATTGCTCTTACAAGCATGCTTTTGGGAGTAAAAATATTCTCTTATAAATTAGGTAGTAGTCCGTTTGAATTATTAAGAAATGTGATGGCCAATGCGCCTATTTTTAAAACTGCAGATTATTTAAGTAAGGTAAAAGATGGTAACGGTTTGAACCCATTGTTGCAGAACTATTGGATGGTGATTCACCCGCCAACTTTGTTCTTTGGCTTTGCCACAACGGTAGTTCCATTTGCCTACGCTATTGCATCTTTGTGGCGAAAAGATTTTAAGGAATGGTTAAAACCAGCTTTGCCATGGGCCTTAATCAGTGTCATGGTTTTAGGAGCAGGAATTATCATGGGTGGATTTTGGGCTTATGAGAGTTTGAGCTTTGGTGGCTATTGGGCTTGGGATCCTGTAGAAAATGCTTCACTTGTTCCTTGGTTAATATTAATTGCAGGCGTGCATGTCATGATCATTCATAAATCTACAGGCAGTTCTTATATCGTTGCCTTGGGGTTAATCATTGCAACCTTCTTATTGGTTTTATACGCTACTTTCCTCACGCGTTCGGGTATTTTAGGTAATTCTTCTGTTCACTCATTTACAGATTTGGGTATGAGCGGACAATTACTGGTTTTCCTTTTGGTGTTTGTAATATTGGCCATCGTATTAATAGCTATGCGATGGAAATTAATGCCTCGCTCTGCCAAAGATGAGGAAATTTATACACGCGAATTTTGGATGTTTATCGGAAGTTTGGTATTGGTCATTTCGGCCTTCCAGGTAATCCTTACAACCTCTATTCCTGTTTTCAATAAATTGTTTTCGGCTAACCTAGCTCCACCAGCAGATGTTATTGGACATTATAACAAATGGCAAATGCCTATGGCTATTATAATTGGGGTATTAACTGCTGTTGCCAATTTGTTAAAATACAAGAAAAATACAAACGAGGCATTAAAAAAGATGGGCTTGTATGCTCTTATTTCATTGGTTATAACACTAGTTCTTTATTATGCATTTGACCTTAAAAATTATTTTTACTTAGGATTATTGTTTGCAGGTGTTTATGGAATTACCACCAATTTAATTTTGTTGATCCCATTCTTAAAAGGTAAAATTAAATTGGCAGGAGCAAGTGTTGCACACATAGGATTTGGTATTTTGTTAATTGGTGTATTGGTTTCATCTGCTAACAAACAAGTAATTTCTATCAATGAAAGTGGAACCGCTTTGAACCCAGAATTTAACAACAAAGAGAATGTAGAAAATATTTACCTAGAACGTGGTAAACCCAATAAAATGGGTGATTATATTATCACTTATGTGAAAGATTCGGTTCAATGGGTGAATACTTACTACCAAGTAAATTACAAGAAATTAAATAAGGAAGGTGAGGTTGATTATGAGTTTAACTTATATCCTAACGGACAAATAAATCCTAAGTTTGGTTTGGTGGCAAATCCAGATACCAAGCACTATTGGGGACATGATGTGTTTACCTATGTAAGTTCTGTACCATCTGGTAAAGCAGAATCAAAATACATCAATGAAAAAACACATATGGTAGCACCCGGTGATACTATTTATACAAATAATGGTTACGCTATTTTGCAAGGCATTAATACCAATACAGATGCCAATTACATTGATATGAAAAATTTTCAAGTGTTATTAGGTGCAGAGTTAAAAGTATATACCTTAGATAAAGTATACGATGCCATGCCTTTGTATGGTGTTAAAGATAATTCTGCAACAAGCTATGAAGCTTTGGTAGAAGAGGCTAAGTTAAAATTTAGGTTTGTAGAAGTAAATCCCGAGACCAAGAAAATTACCATCGTAACTTCCGAAAAAGACACCTCAGGCGATTTCATCATCATGAAAGCAATTGTATTCCCAATGATTAACTTCGTTTGGGCTGGCACCATTATCATGATCATAGGATTCTTCCTAAGTATCCTCAAACGCATCAAGGAACTCAAGATTAGCAACTAGCTCGGAATAAAATAATTCAGAATTCTGAATTCAGAATTCTGAATTGTTTTAATGTAATTGCTTGTTAAAGATAAACGGTCCAAATGGCACCAAAGCCGCTATTAAGCCTAATGCTGTTTGCTTCAAACTCCAATTGTATTCATCTCTGGCTCGGATCAACCAGATTATATAAGTTATAAATAGTGCGCCATGTGCCCAGCCAAAGTATTTAACTAATAGCGGGAATTCCAATACATATTTAACTGGCATGGCAATAAATATCAAAGCCAGAAATGAAATTCCCTCTGCCACTCCAATATTCTTAAATTGATTAAGTAGTTTATTGTCTGTCATGTATTTCTTTTTTATGAATATTTTTTACTACAAAACAACTAAGTAACAATTTTTTTTTATTTTTATTAAGCAACAATTTATTTGTCTTTAAATAAATTGTTGCTTTGTTACTTTGTGTAAGAACCAAGCTTATAAATTACCGCGGTTTGCTTGCTCGCGCTCTATGGCTTCGAATAGGGCTTTGAAATTTCCTTTGCCAAAAGATTTTGCACCTTTGCGCTGAATAATTTCATAAAACATGGTTGGTCTGTCTTCCACTGGTTTGGTAAACAATTGAAGCAAGTATCCTTCATTGTCTCTATCTACCAAAATACCCAATTCTTTTAATGGCTCAATGTCTTCTTCTATCGGACCAACTCTATCTAACAAATCATCATAATAGCTATTAGGTACTTTCAAAAATTCAACTCCTCTGGCCATTAATTGTTTAACGGTAGAAACGATATCTAAAGTAGCAATGGCAATGTGTTGCGTGCCTTCGCCTTCATAAAATTCTAAATATTCTTCTACTTGTGATTTTCTTTTTCCTTCAGCTGGCTCGTTAATTGGGAATTTTACAAAACCATTTCCATTGCTCATAACCTTGCTCATCAATGCAGAGTATTCAGTGGAAATATCGTTATCGTCAAATGAAAGGATGTTTTTGAAACCCATTACATTTTCATAGAAGCTCACCCAAGGATTCATTTGGTTCCAATCAACATTTCCTACGCAATGGTCTACATATAACAAGCCTGTTGGTTCAGGATTATAATTACTTTCCCATTTAATAAAACCAGGCATAAACACGCCATTGTAGTTATTGCGTTCAATAAAAAGGTGTTCCACTTCACCATACGTTTTGATCCCACTGATGCGCACTTCGCCATTTTCATCAGTTAGTGTTTTTGGCTCCATGCAAGAAATTCCGCCACGTTTGGTGGTTTCTTCATGCGCTTTGTAGGCATCATCCACCATCAAAGCCAATACTTTCACGCCATCGCCATGTTTTTTGTGGTGTTCCGCAATGGCAGAATCGGAGCGCAGCGGGGTGGTAAGCATTAATCTCATTTTGTTTTGAACCAAAACATAGCTAGCTCTATCACGCACCCCAGTTTCTGGTCCGGCATAGGCCAAACTCTGAAAACCAAAAGCTGTTTTATAGAAATGGGCTGCCTGCTTGGCGTTACCCACGTACAATTCAATATAATCAGTTCCATTTAAAGGCAGGAAGTCATTAGTTTCGGATACATTTAATTTTGTTTGTTCTGTTGTATTCATAATTATTTTTCAATTCGCTCTAATTCTTTGTTTAATGCTTCTATCAATTGTTTTTCAGTTGGCAAATATAATTGGTATTCACTTGCTAAAATAGTTTGATTATTTTCTGGCAAGGTAAATTTTACTACTGCATTATTTTTTTCGGCACAAAGTAAAATGCCAATTGTTGGTTTTTCATTCTTAGCAACGGCCAACACATTTTTTACATCGTTACTTAAAAGTAATCGTTCAAAAAGTTGGCTATTTATCTGTCGTTCTAATTGTCTTGAAGTCCAATGATTTTTTTCGCTTTCTGCAGCGTAAAAACTCCTTTTATCCTCATTATCAATGCGAATCAATAGGCGGTAATGTGTCCAACTAAATTGCGAACGCAGTGCGTTCGTAATTGGAAAAATTCGATAAAATTGCCTGCAAAGTTCTAATTGCCTTACAGAAAATCCGCTTCCATATTCTGGTTCTAATTGTTCAGCTAATGTTTTTATTAAGTATTCGCCATAAATTGCTCTCTCTTTTCCTTCTTGCTCCTCAACTAAAATGCGTTTACCTATATGCCAATACATTAACACGCGCTCATTGTCAACAGCTCTTATTGCTAGCTCTTTTGAACTAGATATAATTTGTTTTATATCGCTTAAAATAGATTGGTTTGCTTGCAATTGGGCTTATTGGTTTTAGTAATAATCAGTTCCGTTTAAAGGCAAAAAGTCATTGTCCGCAGTTTCAATCGTATTATTCATGGTGGCAAATATAATTCAGAATATTGAAAAATATGACTTTGTGGACTAGTTGCACTTTAAGTGATTGTTATTTTTTGTTTTACTATGGCTAAGTGCCAAACGAAATTTGAAATTTAGAACTTTGAAATTTTCGGTTGATTTTCAATAATTCAGGATTATCCTTATATTTGTTTGGATGCAAAATCATCTAAAAAATGAATTATACCATATCATTTCAGGAAAGGGCCAAGTTAGGTTTGGAGCAACTATCCAAGCAGTTGCCAGTTACCTTGGAAATGGCGCGCAATCAGGCCCAAAAACTCAAGGCACAAAGCAAATCAGGGAACAAGAAACAAAGAGTTTAGAGAATTTCATTTCCGAGAATAATCTTTGGATAAATGATATTGATTTTATCAGTATGTAAGTGAAGGGGCGGAACAAAGAGTTTTTCTGAAAGATTCCGATCATGTTCTCAAATTAAACGATGCCATTAGTTGATGTTAAATGCTTTATAAGATAAAGTCTCTTAGGTGCAATATTGGCGCTTATTCAACTCACTTTGTTGCCATTGCGAACAATGTTGCAACATAGATTCTTTTGTGTTTTTGATGCGGGAAAGGTTTGGCTTATTTTACTTCAACCAAATATGTTCTCTAGCGGGTGCTTACGTTTGTTACACAAACATTAGAAAATTTGTGTGAACTAGTAATACCATGCGAAAGCACCTATATCTTTAGGCGCGGCAGCGCTCGGGTGAAGTTATCTCTTTAATGTTCTTAAATAAGCAATTTCTTCTTTCAATTTTGATATTATGCGCTCATACAATTCATTATGTTCTTGTGCAGGATAGTTATTTACCATTTGTGTAGCTGAATGGCCTCCATGCTGCCCAATATTTTGTAATACATATTTGTTGGTAATACCAATGATATCTGACAATTCAACCGACAATATTTTCGATAAATCCATTAACCTTTTTAAAGTGGCCATTTCAGGGTTTTTTTCTACGGCAGAATAAGCCTGCTGAGATATGTTCAACTTGGTTGCAACATAATGCTGTGAATAGCCCTTACTTTCTCTAAAAGATTTTATTATCTGACTCATTTTGCCATTGTTTTCATGCATGTTTTTTTAATCAATTAAATGTTAATGAACTTAATTGGGCAAATATATTATAAAATTAATTATTACAAATTAAAACTGTTGCTATGTGTTTATAAATTTATATTATCATAACATAATTATGTTAAGATAAATGTAAATATTAAGTAATTTAAACACAAACACCATCTAAGTACACAATTATATTTAACAATTCCAATAAGTCTTAAAAATATAGAATGGTATTTAACAAGTAAAGGTAGTAACTTACAAATAGCATTTGTATGTTAAGATTTAAACTTGCAGCGGATTAAAAATCACTATAAATATGAAAATAAACAAAATCTTTACCTGCGCACTGTTAAGCTTACTAACGTTAAGCTATGCAAGTAATGTACATGCTAACAATATTGCTGTAAGCAATATCAGTCTTGTAGGGCAAAACACCACGGCAGGTGTAAATAATGCCGCTAACTATTCCATGGTAAAATTTAATGTGAGCTGGGATAACAGCTGGCGCATCAACACCGGCGCAACCAATTGGGATGCCGCCTGGGTATTTGTAAAGTTTCGTGTGGGCGGAAGTAATCCTACATTTACAGCTGTAAGCAGCAGCGGCACCACCGTTACGGTAAGCAGCACAGCCAACCTGCGTGTGGGTATGCCGGTACGTGTAACCAGCGGCACGGGTGCGTTTGCCGCCAATACGGTTATTAGCAGCATAACAAATGCTACTCAGTTTGTAGTTAGTGCCGCACCTACTACTGTATTAAGCGGAGCCAATATTGAATGTATCCGCATTTGGGAGCACGCCCGCCTAAACAATCCAGGCCATACCGCCCCAAGTGGCAGCACGATAGATGCCGGCCTATTAACTCCGGGCAGCGCATTTAATGCCACCACCAACCCGGCATTGGGTGTATTTATTTACCGCGATGCCGCAGGCGCAGGCACCAATACCTTTAACAATACCCAACTACGCTGGAACTACGGTGCCAATGGCATAAACGACAATACAGTTATAAGCATACAGGTATTTGCCACAGAAATGGTACATGTGCCGGGTGGGGTTGATTTTAATGTAGGTGGCGGTGGCGGCACATCTGCGTTTACCAGTACCACTATTAATACGGCTACTGCCACCACCGTACCTAGTGGTACAGGCAGTATGGGTGGGCAAGCCGGGGGCTATCCTACCGGGCAAACGGCCCCAGCCAATGCCACCTGGCCCAATGGCTACAATGCCTTTTATTGCATGAAATACGAAATTAGCCAAGGCCAATACCGCGATTTTTTAAATACGCTTACCCGCACCCAGCAGGCCAACCGCGTAACTATGAATGGCACAGTGGGGGGCTATGCAGGCGGCTATACATGGAATGGAAGCGCATGGAGTGGAGGCGAGATAAACAACTTATCCTCACCTGCCAACCGCATTGGCCTTAGACTGGTAGCCGATCCCGGAGGCATTAGTCCGAGCACCTATGCCTGCGATTTAAATCCATCTGCAACTTTGCCTACAGGTGTAAACCAAAGCGATGACGGAGAATGGATAGCCATGAGCCAACTGAATTGGATGGATGGCTGTGCCTATATGGATTGGGCAGGATTGAGACCTATGACCGAACTGGAATACGAAAAAGCCTGCCGGGGCAATCAGGCAGCGGTAAGTGGGGAGTATGCCTGGGGCAATGCCACCACCACCAGCGCCAATAATATAACCAATGGTGGGCAAGCCGGTGAGGTAACCAATACGGCCAATGCCAACTCCGTATCTGCCAACCAAACCAATGTGCCAGGCCCGCTACGGGTAGGTGTGTTTGCCGGTGCAGCCACCACACGGGCGCAGGCCGGTGCCACCTATTACGGCATTATGGAAATGAGCGGAAACCTGTGGGAACGAGCAGTAACCATAGGTAATACGGAAGGGCGCGCTTACACCGGTACTCATGGCGATGGGTCCCTGAGTGCCAATGGCCATGCCAACAGCACCTCATGGCCGGGCTTAGTAAGTACTGAGGTAACCGTAGCCACCGGGTCGGGCTTTCGCGGAGGCGCTTGGTACGTTGCTATATCCTTTATGCGCCTGTCAGACCGCAATAGTGCTACCGGTCCGTATACCAATCGCTACAGTGCTTACGGGTTTCGGGGTATTAGGGTTTCTCCGTAGTCCGGCCTGCGTTGGGGGAATTGGAAAAAGAAAATTTAAACCAGAAATTATTTAAAAAAAATCCATGAAATCAATAAACAATAAATTAAGAAGTACTTGGCTGGTGTTAAGTTTAATCACCTGCCAGCTAGCCCATGCACAATATTTAGGTGGCAGCGGTCACGGATGTGCAGTCAGCACTATAGGCGTACCTACAGCAGTAGCATTGGGCAATTATTTCACAGGAACCACAGCCGATTTTACACTTGCATCCAATTGGAGCTCAGGGTTGTTTCCTTCTAATGAAACAGTTACCATTCGCAATTCAGGTACACAACCCATACTAACGGGTGCACAAACCATCGCTGCAGGTACCACCATTAATATACTTAGCGGTGCCAGTTTAACGGTAGCTCCCGGTGGCACGCTTACTGTAAATGGCAAGTTAGCCAACAACGGTACCTTTACCCTGAAAAGCGATGCTACGGGTACTGCATCAATTGGTAATTCTGCAGGTACCATTACAGGCAACGTTACCGTAGAAAGATTTATTCCTGCTGCGCGCAAATTTCGTTTAATGTCTCATCCCTTCAGTTCTGCACAAAATTTAAGTATAATAACAGACGATATTGATATTACTGGAAATACAACTGGGGTTACAGATAATACTGCCAAGACTTTGGGTACTGGTTTTACGGCAACAACCGGAGGCTTAGTAGTAAATAACCCTAGTGCCTTCCGTTTTAGTACAGCCAATGCCAATGGAAATGCAAGCGATGGAGGATGGAAAGCGTTTACTGCAGCAGATGGTACTGGTGCAAACAATACTTGGGGTGTTGGACAAGGTATTCGTGTATTAATTAGAGGTGCTAAAGGTCAAGGCTTAGATGGTGTTGCTTATTCACCATCCAACGTAACACTAGACATGACAGGTGCTGTTAACATAGGTAATGTAAACTTATCTTTAGTAACTGGAGGTACTGGAGGTACTGCTGGATTTAACCTTGTTGGAAATCCTTACCCTTCTCCAGTTGATATTAGTGCAGTGGTTTTTGCTTCTACTGGAGTGGCAGGTATCAATAAGACTGTTTATACCCGTAACCCCCAAACGGGCGCATATACTACTCAATTGTTAGTCAATGCAACCCCTTATAATATTCCTTCTTATGCTGCTGTATTTATTCAAAATACTGGCGCAGGCAGTGTTACCTTACCTTTTACAGAGGCAAGAAAAGCGAGCTCATCGAGTTTAACAACCTTTAAAACAGGTCTAACCAATATTGCCTTATTTGAATTTAAAATAGGTGGGGTTGTTTATGATAATTTAAACATTGGTTTTGACGAAAATGCAAATGCTGTTTTTGAAACAAAATACGATGCCATTAAATTAAACAACGATTCATTTAATTTTAGTTCATTAACTAGCAACGGCGAATATGTTTGTACAGATATCCGTCCATTTATCAATGAAGGTAAGATTAAGCTATTTACAAACATCAAAAGTGGTTCAACTGAAATAGAAATTAGTGCCTCCGCTTTCAACTTGCCGAATGGAAAAAATCTATTCTTCGTTGATAATTTTGCTAATAAGACTATCAAGGTGGATGAGAAGTTCAAGTACAACTTTTTAATAGATGCAAATAATCAAAGTACCTTTGGGGCAGAAAGATTTTATTTAACCACAAGTATTAGTACTTCTATAAAAGAATTAAGTAAGGAAAGTTTCTGCTCAATTTACCCTAATCCAACTACCGACAAACTTAATATAGCTTTAAATTCAACTAAGGAAGGAAACTATAATTACACTGTTTTTAACCAGCTTGGTCAGGTTATACTTTTAGGGAATTTAGAATTAAAAAATGGCAAACCTGCTACTATTAATACACAAGAAATCAATAGCGGTATTTATTTCATACAAGTTACTAATGGAAGCGAATCACAAACCATCAAATTCATAAAATAAACTTACCCAAACAAAAACCATTTAATTAAAAACAACATGAAAAAGTATATCAAACACTTAAGCCTTTTGGCTAGCGTATTATTTACCCTTTCTTTTGCGGCTTTAGCTCAACCCGGATTTGACGATGATGTAGAAGATACCCCTTTAGATGGTGGAATTGCCGCATTGATTATGGGTGCATCTGCATTTGGATACCGCCAAATTAAAAAACATAATCAAAAAAATACGCTTGATTAAGCGTAAAAAAAAGAGGTCGCTCGTAACTATTATATAGCTGCCTAAACTAATCAACTGCGGTAGCTGTTTGCTTGAATACCGCATAAGTTATTATTAAAAAAAAACGAGTCTTCAAATGGAGACTCGTTTTTTTTGTATTACTCTCATATGATTCACATAAGATGTTATTTTTAGAGATTACATGGGCAGACTTCAAAAATTTTACGGGTATGCAAATCAACATCTTTAAAGAAAATCTAGCATTTTTAAAACCATTACATTTTCATAGAAGCTCACCCAAGGATTCATCTGGTTCCAATAAACATTTCCCACATATAGTTCAATATAATCAGTTCCGTTTAAAGGTAAAAAGTCATTGCCCGCAGTTTCAATCGTATTATTCATGGGGGCAAATATAATTCAGAATTCTGAATTCAAAATTTAGCTTTTCCTATTCCACCCAAGATTTGTAGTAATGCGGATCTTCGCAATCCATGGCCGCTTGGGTTATTTCAAGTGGATAAAATGGATCAATCATTACTGCCAATTCTTTGGTTTCGGTTTTGCCAATAGATTTTTCGGCAGTGCCAGGGTGTGGACCGTGTGGGATGCCTTTTGGGTGTAAGCTAATCATGCCTCGTTCTACGTGTTTTCTGCTCATAAAATCACCGTCAACATAATACAATACCTCGTCGCTATCCACATTGCTGTGGTTATAAGGTGCAGGAATTGAATCTGGGTGGTAATCGTACATACGCGGTACAAATGAGCAGATCACAAAATTATGTCCTTCAAATGTTTGGTGAATAGGTGGTGGCATGTGAATTCTGCCTGTTATAGGCTCATAATTATGAATGCTAAACCCATAAGGATATTGAAATCCATCCCAACCAATGGCGTCAAATGGATGCGAAGCGTAAGTATAAGGATAAATAAGGTCCTGTTTTTTTATGAGCACCTTAAAATCGCCTTTTTCGTCATGTGTTTCAAGATTTTCTGGGAGTTTTATATCGCGCTCGCAGTAAGGCGAATGTTCCATTAATTGTCCAAATTGGTTTAAATAACGCTTTGGTGGCTTAATGGGACTAAAACTTTCCGTAATCATCAACCTGTTTTTTTCGGTATCAAATTGCATTTGGTAAATAACGCCTCTTGGAATAACCAAGTAATCGCCATATTCAAATTTAATTTGGCCAAACAATGTTTTGAGGGTGCCACTGCCTTCATGAATAAAAATTACCTCATCTGCATCTGCATTTTTGTAGAAGTAATCGGTCATACTTTTTTTAGGAGCAGCCACAGAAAGATACAAGTCCTTATTAAAAAGCATAACCACCCTAGATGCTAAGTAATCGTCTTTTGGTTCAGCCTTAAAGGTTAAGAAACTGCGGTTTTGCAAATTTTTTGATAGGGCCGCTTTGGGCTGTACGCTATAGGCTGAACCAATATCTTTTACCAATGTTGGTGGATGGCAGTGGTAGGCCAATGAGTATAAACTGCTGAAACCTTCTGTAGAGATAAGCTCTTCGGAATACAAAGAACCATCTGGTTTTCTGAATTGGGTATGACGTTTTTTGGGTATACTACCTACTCGATGATAAAAAGGCATAATTTTGTTGTATTAATTTTAATTGGGTCAACCCTTAAGTAATATTTGCTTGACTAACATTCAAGTGTTTTATTTGCCCAAGATTGATTTCTCAAAAATATAAAAATGTATTATAAACTTAGCCTTAATATTCTGATTTTTATCAGTATTTCTATTTTGTTAATTTCCTGTGGCCAAAATGCCGCAAAAAGTAAGTTGCCAGATGCAGGGGATAGTACTGCAAATATTGCAGCTGTAAAGGAATTAAGTAAGGCCATTGAAGAAAATCCAGAAGATGCCGAATTATTATACAGAAGAGCCCAAGTATATGCAAATGAAAAGTTTTTGAATAGGGCAGAAGATGATTTTTTGGCTGCCATTGCTATAGATTCTATCAATCCATTGTATCATTTTAATTTGGCTCGAACCTTATATGCCATGAACCAAACCCAAAGGGCTGCAGCAAGTTATGAAAAGGCAATTTTGCTTAAACCAGATTACCAAGATGCCATATTAAAATTAGCTGATTTGTATTTTGTTGTGAAGGAGCATAATAAATCCATTGCCTTACTCAATAAAGGAATGAAATTGGATCAAGGTAATGCCACTATATATCATATGTTGGGCATGAATTATAAGGAAATGGGCGACACAGCGAGGGCAATTTATCATTTTCAAACTGCCATAGAAAATGATGCCACCGATTATGAATCTACTTTATATATAGCCAATTTATATGCTGCTCGCAGAAATCAATTGGCGTTTGATTATTATAAAGCTGCCATTAAACTGCAACCTAAAAACCAAGATGCTTGGTTTAGCAGAGCCGTTTTTGAGCAAAACCTGAGGTTGAATAAAAATGCTTTAATTGATTATAGAAGGGTAATAGATTTGAACCCAGAAAATTATTTGGCATATTACAATGTTGGTTATATCAACTTTGAAAATGGCACCATGGATGAGGCCTTAAGAAATTGGAATACCTGCACCCAAATGAATCCAAGTTTTGCCAATGCTTTTTACATGAAAGGATTGATATACGAAGAAAGAAAAAACAAGGTAGACGCCAGAATAAACTACAAGGTGGCTCTTGAATTGGAGCCTAGCAATGCTTTGTTTAAATCTGGATTAGAACGATTAAAGTAAGTATGGAAAAATCGAATTTGTAGATTTTCATTATTTGCTTACTTTTGGCTATTAAAAAAAATATTATTCTATGAAGTCAAAATTATTCCTTGCAGCAGGGTTAATCTATACCCTACTAGCGTTTTCGGCTTGCCACCCGGGTGGGGCAGAATATGTTAGCGACCTTGATATTGTTGGAACAGCCTACTCAAAAGTAACTGATTTTAGCGCTAGAAAAACTTACGCCTTGAGTCCAAATGTATTAAAAGTGGGTAGTGACAATATTTTGAAGCCAGAGTACTTAGATGCCACTTCTGCCTTAGTCATTACTAGTCAGATTGATGCCAATATGAAAGCAAATGGTTGGGTTAAAGTTGACACCATGTCAAATCCAGATGTTTCCATCATCAATTCGGTTATGACCAGTACAACTGTTTATTATTATTCAAATTACTGGTATGGCTATGGTTATGGCTATGGATGGTACTACCCTGGTTATTATCCGCCAACTTATTCAACTACAACCACAGGGTCTTTGTTAACTCAAATGTTAGATTTAAAAGATTCTGCTGTAGATGGTAGAAGGCCAATGGCTTGGGTTTCTGTTGTAAACGGTTTGGTTGAAGGTTCTTCATCAACATTTGCTAATAGAGCCAGACGGGCCATTGATCAAGCGTTTAAACAATCCCCAATTTTAAAGAAAAACTAACATGAAAAAAGCAATATATATCATTTGTTTGTTTGCCTTAACTTTTAATTCTAAAGATACCAAGGCGCAGT
>CAMCJW010000013.1 GCA_945875195.1 Chitinophaga pinensis
TGAATGGAGTCGGCATAGGCCTCTCCATGAATTTGACCATTGGTATATTTGGCCATGTACTTGAGCACAAAAATGGGTGTAACAGAGGAGAAATGGTAATAACCTGTTATGCTTTTATTGTAAGTAGAATAGGTATGAAAAATTAGCGGTAGGAGTATAAATGGCAATAAATATTTGAGGCAATTTTTCTTGATAAACCCAAAGAATAAAATGAGGGCAATGCTCATCCCTAATAAAAATGCAACTGGCTTTGTGAGCATCGCTAGTGCAAAGAAAACAACAGCTAAAATGCTCTTGCGAAAATTTGGTTCAGACCATAAATAATAGGTAAAATAGAATGACCAAAACAATAAGCTTTGAAACAAAATATCGCTCATCACAAAATTGCAATGTATTATTTGTGAAGGATAGAGAATCAGTGTGAGGAGGAGTGTGAGTTTGGTGTTATTTTGGTTCAGACCAAGTTCTTTGGCAAATTTTAGTACGCCCCAAATGGTGCTTAAACTAATAAGTAATTGCAAAAATAAAATAGCATAATCGGTTTGAACCAAAACTTTGAGGCAGTAAATAATAAAGCCATAAACAGGTGGGCGAAAGCTGTAGTAATCTGGTTTTATTGGACCTTGCCAAGGGGCAGCATATAAACTATGGTGTAGTTTGATGTTTTCTGCTTGCGATAAGTAGTCAATAGAATCAACCAAATAAATACTAGCAGTTTGCCAAGCTTGCAAGAAGCCCAATAGGTGCAAAATAATTGCAGCTATCCAAAATTGCTTGGCAGAAATAGTTGGCAGATTCACTTTACAACTTCTGAAATGTCTTCATCCACCTGTCTGGAATTTCGTCGTTTTGGGCGGTTTGGTAGTCTTTGTAGCTGCATGGAACAATGAACTTGCCTTCGTGTTTGCTGCGCTCATGTGGATAGGGAACTTCCATCCACCAACGGTTGCTGAGCACACTTTTGTAAAAGGTAAGCTCGTGGTTCATGTTTTTATTGGTGGTATGGTAGATCAAATAATCTTTGCTTTCTGCAACTGGGTAATCGTTTCTCCTATTGGTATAGCCTTCAATAAAATACCAAATCATTTGCGCCATTAACCCACTCGTAACATTGTTTTTGTCTTGTGTGGGATTTAAATCATAAAAGCCTACGCTCATTAAATCGTTACTTAGGCCTGCGTATCTGCTGATTTGACAAGCTTCTTCGCCACTGATGCCATTAGGTGAAGGCTTAAGTTGGCCAGGTGCATCGGATGCTTTGATGGCTTGCATGCTCATGGCCAACATATTTGCATTGCGGCAATAAGGTTCTATTTCTTGCATGTTGCCTCGCAAACTTCCTAATCGCAACATATCAAAATTCATGCGTTCAAAGGCATCATAAGTTTCTGGTTCAACAAAATGTCCTTGATATGCTGCTTGGGTGATATTGAATAAAAACTCTGGCTCATGCGCAATGATGCGTGGGAGGTAATTGTTTTTTGTAGGTTCATCAAAAACTTGCATTTCCATTTTGGCATCCACCAAAACCAATTGCATATTGGGCGTAATACCTTGAAAACTGGCATATTGAGCAACAATTAAATCTTGACTTCCACCAATAACCACCGATAAAATTTTGGCTTTATTGAGTTCTGCCAATGTTTGACGGAGCGCAAAATGACTATCATTCACCTCATTTCCAGCTTCAATGTTTCCTAAATCTAAAATACGAATATCGGTACGGGGTTTTACTAGGTTATATAATTCTTTGCGCACGGCATCTGGTGCCAATGCACATCCTTCAAATTCCGGTCTGAACCTATCCTCTTTTACTCCTAAAATAACGAGGTCGAACCCCGCAAAATCTGGCAGTATTCCATCATAGAAATGAGTGGAATTGAAGAGAGTTTTGCTGCTATTTCCTTGGTCGAATGACCTAATTTGACTTGCAGAAAGTGGGTGTATGTAATCGTTGATCATGTGTGTTGGTAAATATTGAATAAATCTGCTTAATTTAGCGGTCCAATTAATACACATTTCCACACTTGGTACTTGTAACTGGCGCTACTGGTTTTTTAGGTTCACATTTGGTTTGTAGGCTTTTGGCCGATGGGCAAATTGTGCGAGCTTGTAGGCGAAATACTTCTGATACCAAGGAGTTCAACCTGGTGTTTCAACATTATTTTCCAGAATATACACAGCAATTAGCGCTTGCTAAAAACTTAGTTTGGGTTCAAACCGATGTATTAGAATTAGACACCTTGGCAGAAGCCATAATTGGGGTAGAATGGGTTTACCATTGCGCGGCTTTGGTTTCCTTTGAGGCTGCCGATAGAGATTTATTGATGGAAGTGAATTCAATTGGAACTGCCAATGTAGTTAATTTATGTTTGATCAACGGAGTAAAAAACCTATGTTATGTTAGTTCAATAGCTTCTTTAGGTAGAACCAAAAGCGGCAGCACCATGGATGAACACAGCAAATGGGAAACCAGCGCGCTTAACAGTAATTATGCCATTAGCAAGTATAGAGCCGAATTAGAAGTATGGCGTGGCTCGGAGGAGGGCTTAGATGTTATCATTGTAAACCCAGGTGTAATCATTGGTGTAGGAGATTTTAAGAAAGGTTCAAATTCATTGGTACACAGTATTTACAAAGGCATGCCACTTTATTCAATGGGTGTAAATGGCTATGTAGATGTAAAAGATGTGGCGCGTGCAATGGTTTTGTTGGTTAAAAGCAAAATTAGAAACCAGCGTTTTGTAATGGTTGGTTCAAACCTTAGGATACGTGATTTGTTTTTTATGTTGGCTGATGGTTTTCATAAAAAACGTCCTTATATAATGGTAACGCCATTTTTGGCAGCTCTTTCCTGGCGAGTAATGAAGGTGGTTAGGTTATTTTACAAAAAGGGAATAGCCATTACCAAAGAAACAGCAAGAGCCGCAGTAAATGAGTCGTATTACAACTCAAATAAAATAATTACCGAATTATCATTTACTTTTACACCCATAGAAAACACAGTTAAAGAATGCTGTGAAGTGTATTTAAAAACAACAACAAATAATATATGATGAACAGACTTCTTATCGGTTTTGCCGTAATTTTTACCATCTCTTGCAGTAACAATAACAGCAATGTAAATTACGAACAACTTTACAAACACAGTTTAGATGTAAAAGATTACCACACAGCCATTTTTGCTGTGCAATGCTTATTGCAAAAAGACAGCACTCAATCGCAATATTTAGATTCATTGCCAGAATTATATGCGGCAGTAAGCAATTATGGCGCAACAGAATATTACACTGATATTGCCTTGAATACTCGCCCAACCGAAGAAAAATTATTGCAAATAAAAGCGCTTTGTTTACAAGAGGCAGGCAAAGGAAAAGAGCTATTAGATTTTTACAATAAGTTGTATGCATCAACTGGTAAAATTTCTTATTTGTATCAAATTGCCACCATACAATTAACGGCTGGAGATATGCAAGGTGCACAATCTTCTATTGCCACTTTGGAAGAAAAAATGGCTACTAGTAAAGACAGTGTAGATTTTATGATTTCGGAAACTGAAAAACAAAAAGTGCCAATTAGAGCAGCAGTTTACAATGTTAAAGCTTACTTAGCTGCGCAAAATAATAATTTATTGGGAGCCAAAAAGAATTTCGAATTGGCCTTAAAAGAATACCCAGATTTTATTACTGCTCAACAAAATTACATGCGCTTAATGCAAGGTGCCAAACAACAACAACGCTAAGTGCTAATTTATTAAAAAAGTCGATTACTAGTTTTAGTAATCGCCTTTTTTTATGAGTTTAATTGCTGGATTAATCATTCCACAATAATTTTAAATAAAAGCTAGGACTGCGCAATTTGGCGCGCATGTCTAAATCCTCAAACATGCAACTAATGGTGTCTCTTAAGGTTTTATTTTTATGGGCTTTGTTTACCACATAATTAAACAACCAAGGATATTTGCAGAGCTTTTGCATGGTATGGCTCAATTTTAATTCGTCCCATTGGCGGCTATAAAATGCATCATCGTATGCTAGGTTAAAGTCTGAACCAAATTTACTTTCTGATATACATTTTTGGATATGAGCAGCAGCCAACATGCCGCTATACATGGCATTGCCAATTCCTTCACCTGTAAATGGATCAATTAGGCTACCCGCATCACCAGTGAGCAAATAATTATCGCCACTGAGGGAACGTTTTTTTGAACCTAAAGGCAATCCCCATCCTTCAATTTTACCTTCTAATTTTGCATTGGCAAAGCGGTGTTTAATTTTTGGATTATTGGCAATAGCCCTTAACATATCTGCTTTTAAGTTTACCTTTTTCTTGCTTACAGTATCGCTCAGCATGCCTGCACCAATATTAGCTTTGCCACCTGGTAGTGGGAAAATCCAAAAATAACCAGGTAATAATTCTTCTAGAAAATGTAGTTCAATATAATTTTGTGGATGTAAATCGGTTACCCCTTCATAATATGCTCTGATGCCTGCACAATAATGAAGATTTTCCTTTTTTGTTTTGCCCAATTGCTTGCCAACCATAGATCTATCGCCTTCTGCGCCTACCAACATTTGTATGTTATTGAAATGATGGGTTTCCTTTTTACCTAAATAGTCCTGTTCGCAAATAATATCTATACCCGTTGCATGAGGCTTTATTTCAGTTAAAAGGGTTCCTTCCAGAACATTGGCGTAATTTCTATCTAATTGTTTAAATAACTCATAATCAAAATCCATCCTTTTGCTAATAAATCCGGGTGCATGTGCCTCTTGACTCATATCGCTTTTAAATGGAATATCAATTGCTTTGCCATTGGGTGCCACAAATTTCACTCCCCAACTGGGTAGAAATTGCTCATTTTTTTCAGCAAAATGATGTAAGATTTTTTCATCAAGCTGTTTAAAAACATAAACAACCTTCCCACTCAGCGCGTCTCCACATACCTTATCGCGTGGAAAAATAGCTTTATCTATGATGGTGTGATGAATTTTGGCCTTGCTTAAAAACAGGGAAGTGGCGCAACCAGCTGGTCCTGCACCTATAATTACTATTGAATTTTGCGTATTGGTCATAAAAAAGCCCTGCTATCAACAGGGCCTCGAAAATAATATTTTAAGCTTAAACTATGCTATTAATCTAAACGGTAGAAAATACCACCACTTAAAAAACCATTGTAGCCGAAGCCTAATTCGCCAAAAACGCCTAATTGAGAGCCATAACGAAATCCCATAAAGTTAGCTTGATAAGCTGCCGCTAAATCATTTGCTTTTACTTTGGTATCTTGGTTTTTGGCAGTTGCATAACTAACACCAAAATCTAATCCGCTATAGAGGATAAATTTTGGCTTGTCAATATACTTGTATTGCGTAGACGCCATTAAGGTATAATTTACAAAGTTTACTCTTATTACATCGCTGCTGCCATTTTTATTAATGACTTCAATATTTGAATAATTAAATTCTGCACCTAAAATGAAATGTTTATTTTCATGACTTCTAATTCCTAAACGGATTGGTCCAGAGGTGATATACGTTTGTCCAATGTTTTCGGATCGTGGCATTACGGCATTGTATAAAGCGTGATTGGCTGCTTTTACCATATTTTCTTGATGGGAAGAGGTGCCAATTCCAACATGGACTTCTAAATTACTTTGGGCTTTTACTGCAAAAGCAAAAATTCCGATAGCAATTAAGGTAAATATTTTTTTCATACGATGTAATAAAATTTTTAATAATCAGGGCAGAACTCTCAATAAGTTGACTTTATTTCCTTTCTGCACTTACGAATGTAAAAATATTTTCTTTAATTTCAACTGACAATCTGTCAATGGCTTAATTTTTGGTATTTTCGCTTTACTATTTAAATAAAATGGATAATCTTTCAAAATTACCTGCGAATTCTCGTTTGTGGATTTATACTGCCGATAGGACATTAACTGCATCAGAAGTTAGTGAAATTCAAATGAAGTTAGGTTCCTTTACGCAAAGTTGGACTGCCCACGATGTTCAATTGCAAGCAGGAACTAGCATACTTTGGAGTCAAGTGGTTTTAATTGCTGTAAACGAGGCTTTTCATGGGATTAGCGGTTGCGGAATAGACAAATCTGTTAAGGTAATGAAAGATTTAGGCGAAGCCTACCAGCTTAATTTCTTCAACAGATTTCTTGCATTGGTTAAATCTGGAGAAAGCCTGTTAACTTTAAATAAAAATGATTTACAGCAAGCATTAGATAGTGGAGAGTTAGATGAAAATAGTTTGGTCTTGAATTCGCTTGCTCAAACATTGGGTCAGTTTGCTGATAATAATTTTATTCCCATGCATTCATTTTGGATGGCACCACAGCTAAATTTTTCAGTAGAAAAATAGAATTTAAAAAATAATTAAAACAAATTTCCTTTTTAGCAACTTAGTATATAGGTTGCAACAATTAAAGAACACATGTCAGATAAAAATAAAATGCCTCAAAATCAAAATGATTTTCCAAATAATAAAAAACCCAAGTTATCTCCAATGATGCCTAAATTCAATTTTTATTGGATTTATGGAATTATTGCAGTGGTTTTTTTAGCACTTCAATTTGCCCCACATGATGTGGCTTTGAAGACTACCAAAACAAAGTTTTTTACTGAGATGCTTCCTTCTCACGACATCGAGAAATTGGTGGTCATCAATAAAGAACGTGTTGAAATTTACATCAAACAAGAGTCGCTAAAAAACGAAAAGTACAGCGATCTTAAAAAACGAAATGGCTTATTTGCTGCTTCAGAAACTGGCCCTGATTACTTTTTTGAAATTAGTGATGTGGGAAGCTTTGAAGAAGATTTAAGTAAACGCCAGGAAGCCTTTCCCCAAAATGAAAGATTGATTGCCGAAACTGCAACACAACATAACTATGTTGGTGATATCATTAGCTGGTTATTTCCTTTTGTGTTGTTAATTGGCTTGTGGATGTTTGTGATGCGCAGAATGGGCGGCGGCGCAGGCGGCGCAGGCGGACAAATATTTAACATTGGCAAAAGCAGGGCGCAACTTTTTGATAAAGACGCGCATGTAAATACTACTTTTAAAGATGTGGCTGGTTTGGATGAAGCCAAAGTAGAGGTAATGGAAATTGTAGATTTCTTGAAGAACCCTAAAAAGTATACCACCCTTGGCGGTAAAATTCCAAAAGGAGCGTTGCTAGTGGGCCCGCCAGGAACTGGTAAAACATTGTTGGCAAAAGCTGTTGCTGGTGAGGCGGGCGTTCCTTTCTTTTCGCTTTCAGGTTCTGATTTTGTGGAAATGTTTGTAGGAGTTGGCGCAAGCAGGGTGCGCGATTTGTTTAAACAAGCCAAAGAAAAGGCACCTTGTATTATTTTTATTGATGAAATTGATGCTGTGGGTAGAGCGCGTGGTAAAAATTTGGTTCAAGGCGGTAACGACGAAAGAGAAAATACCCTGAACCAATTGCTTACTGAAATGGATGGTTTTGCAACTGATTTGGGTGTTATTATTCTCGCGGCAACCAATAGACCAGATATTTTGGATTCTGCACTTTTACGCCCAGGAAGGTTTGATAGGCAAATTTCAATTGACAGACCAGATCTTAATGGTAGGGAAGAAATATTTAAGGTACACTTAAAGCCTATAAAAACTGCTGAAGGTGTTGACCCAATGAAACTATCTATCCAAACTGCAGGTTTTGCAGGTGCAGATATTGCCAATGTATGTAACGAGGCTGCTCTGATTGCAGCGCGTAACAACAAAACTGCAGTGGACATGCAAGATTTTCAAGACGCTATTGATCGTATTATTGGTGGCTTAGAAAAGAAAAATAAAATTATTTCACCTGAAGAAAAACTAATTATTGCTTACCACGAAAGTGGTCATGCTATTTCTGGATGGTTTTTGGAAGGCGTAGATCCTTTGGTTAAGGTAAGTATAGTGCCTCGTGGCGTTGCCGCTTTAGGATATGCACAGTATTTGCCCAAAGATCAATATTTATATACCACTGAGCAGCTAGAAAACATGATGTGTATGACATTAGGTGGAAGAGTTGCAGAAGATATTATTTTTAGCAGGATAAGCACCGGTGCGCAAAACGATTTAGAGCGTGTAACTAAAATGGCTTACGGTATGGTAACTATTTATGGTATGAACGCGGCAATTGGCAATGTGAGCTTTAATGATACCAACCAAGAGTATGGTTTTACCAAGCCTTACAGTGAAAAAACTGCTGAAATGATTGACCATGAAGTGAGACTTATTATAGATGCTTGTTACCAAAAAACAAAAGTTTTGTTATTGGAGAAAAGAGATAAGCTAGAAGAGTTATCTAAAATTTTATTGAAGAAAGAAATTCTTTTCCAACATGATTTGGTAGAAATATTGGGAAAACGACCGCATGATAAGGTAGAAGTAGTTATTGAAGCCCCTTTGGTAGAGGCAATAGCAATTGAAGATACTGAAGCAGTGTTAGTACCAATAGATCCAACAGTTCCGAGTTCAACTGAGGAATAGAAAATATAAATTTTGAAACACCTTATGTTATTTTACATAAGGTGTTTTTTTTGTGCTATCTTGCTCTATATTTTTCCAAAATGATACCTTTAATTGATTCATTTGAGGCTTATCAAAATGCCTACCAAAGAAGTATAGATACACCAGAAGAATTTTGGGACGATGTTGCCAATACATTTACCTGGAAACAAAAGTGGGATCAGACACTTAACTGGAATTTTACTGAACCCAAAATTGAATGGTTTGTGGGTGGAAAGCTCAACATTACAGAAAATTGCTTAGATCGTCATTTGGCAAATAGAGGCAATCAAACTGCAATTATTTGGGAGCCAAATAACCCATTGGATGCGGTTAGGAAACTAACTTATGCGGAGTTGCATGAGCAGGTTTGTAAATTTTCTAATGTGTTGCTTTCTCTCAACGTTAATAAAGGCGACAGGGTTTGTATATACATGCCTATGGTGCCAGAAGCTGCGGTTGCCATGTTAGCTTGTGCAAGAGTTGGTGCCATACATTCGGTTGTATTTGCAGGATTTTCATCCAGTTCATTGAGCGATAGAATAAATGATGCTTCTTGTAAATTGCTTATTACCGCCGATGGGATGACACGTGGTGAAAAGAAAATTGATTTGAAGCAAATTGCTGATGAGGCAATGGCGCTATCTCCAACTATTAGTAATTGTATTGTATATAACCACAAGAGTTTTCCAATTGCCATGCAAGCTGATAGGGATCATGATTGGATGAGTTTGATGGATAAAGCCTCGGTTCAAAACGAAGCCATTGAAATGGAAAGCGAAGATCCATTATTTGTTTTATACACCTCCGGATCAACCGGAAAACCTAAAGGTATTATGCATACTACTGCAGGGTATATGGTATATACTGCCTATACTTTTAAAAATGTTTTTCAATACAAAGACCAAGATATTTTTTGTTGTACTGCCGATATTGGTTGGGTTACAGGTCACAGTTATATTGTATATGGTCCTTTGTTGAATGGCGCTACCACTTTAATGTTTGAAGGTATTCCTTCTTGGCCTGATGCAGGTAGATTTTGGAGTTTAATTGATAAACATCACGTAAATATTTTTTATACAGCACCAACAGCCATTCGTTCTTTGGAGGTGTTTGGTTTGGAACCTTTTGTGGGCAAAGATTTGAGTTCACTAAAAGTTTTGGGATCAGTGGGTGAACCAATAAATGAAGAGGCTTGGCACTGGTATCATAAAAATGTAGGCAAAGGTAATTGCCCAATTGTAGATACTTGGTGGCAAACCGAAACAGGCGGCATTTTAATTTCGCCATTGGCAAATATTACGCCGCTTAAACCGGCCTTTGCAACCCTTCCTTTGCCAGGAGTACAGCTAGTAATTGTGGATGAAAAAGGGGAGGAGTTGCATGGGAATAATGTTGCCGGTAACCTTTGTATTAAGTTTCCTTGGCCTGGCTTGGCTCGCAGTATTTATGGCGATCATGAGCGTTTTAAAACAACCTATTTCAGTACTTATGAAAATAAATATTTTACGGGCGATGGTTGCAAAAGAGATGAAGATGGATACATACGTATTACGGGTAGAGTAGATGATGTAATCAATGTTTCTGGACATAGAATTGGCACTGGAGAAGTAGAAGATGCCATGAATGAACATGGGTATATTATTGAAAGTGCAGTAGTGGGTTACCCGCATGATATAAAAGGACAAGGGATATGGGCTTTTGTAATTTGCGACCGTGAACACCATTCTTATGAGCAGTTATGCAATGAGGCAAAGGCTCATGTTGCCAAGGTAATAGGGCCGTTTGCAAGGCCAGATAGAATACAAGTAGTTGCGGCATTACCAAAAACACGTTCGGGCAAAATTATGCGTCGCATCCTTCGAAAAATTGCCGAGGGTGATACTTCCAATTTGGGCGATACCAGTACCTTGATTGACCCAGCAGTGGTTGATAAAATTAAGGCGGGTGCTGAACTAATTAGGTAAAAAATTGGGTTTGGTGGAGTTGTTAATGACTTCCGCCTCCCATCATTTTAAAAATATGTAACAAGGCTGGAAATACTGCATCCATTGATTCTGCGGCCCCTCTTGTGCTGCCTGGTAATGCCAATACAACGGTATTGCCTATTAGGCCACAAACACTTCTTGATAACATGGCGTAAGGCATGCGGTCTTGACCATAATTTCTAATTGCTTCTGTTACGCCAGGTATTTCTTTTTCAATTAAAGGCTTTAATGCTTCTGGGGTAACATCTGTTGGAGATAAACCTGTACCACCTGTAATGATTAATAAGTTAATACCCGTTGAACAATAATGTTTCACTTTTTCTTGAATGGTTTTTACCTCATCTGGAATAACCAAATAAGTAGTGTTGATGAACATCATTTTCTCTAATTTTTCAATAATTGCTTTACCTGCTTTATCTTCTTTTTTACCTGCCGAAATACTGTCGGAGCATACAATTACAGCAGCCTTTAGGGTGTCGCCTATGTTATTTTGATAATCAGATTTACCTCCCTTTTTGTTGAGGAGTTTAATTTGTTTGATCTCAATGTTTTTATCAATTGGCTTTAACATATCATATAAGGTAAGCGCAACTACAGAGGCACCATGCATGGCTTCTACTTCAACTCCTGTTTTATAAATTGTTGCAACTTCTACGTTAATATGTATTTCTAATGCTTCAATTTTATAAGTAATGCTAGTATACTCAATAGGTAATGGATGACAATCTGGAATCATATCGCTGGTGCGTTTTACAGCAAACAAGCCAGCAGTTTTTGCCATTTCAAATACATCTCCTTTTGGTACTGTTTTGTTTAGTATAGCGTTAATGGTTTGGTTCGAACCAACCAATACTATGGCACTAGCAGTGGCTTTGCGGTAGGTGTTTGATTTATAAGTTATGTCTATCATTTTGTTTATTGGTTAACTTTCCATTGCGTGCCATGGTCTTCAAAAATTTCTTTTCCCCAAATAGGTACTTCTTTTTTAATGCGTTCTACTAAATAATCACAGGCCTCTATTGCGGCTTTTCTGTGTTTAGAAGAAGTAAAAACAAACAAGCATATTTCACCACTTTTTACCAAGCCTAAACTGTGGTAAATATGCATGCAGGTAAGTTCATATTTTGCAAAACAATCTTCCCTAATTTGAAACAATATTGGGTCAGCCATATCTTGGTAACAGCTGTATTCAATGGCACTAACCTCCTGGTTGTTTATTAAATCATTTCGTACCTGACCCAAAAAAATGCTGTGTGCACCAATGTCTTTTTTAGTGTTGTGTTTGGCAATAGAATCGGCTATAAACTGTGGTGAAATTGCTCCTTCAACAAAAACGTTTTTTTTCTTTTTTTCTTCCATCGCTATTTACAATATTTTTGTTTTATACATTTGATTAGTGAGTCCATTATAAGTAAGCAATTCATTGGCCAGTGGTTGCCCAATTTGTGCGATAACCTTAATGGCTTCTAGCGCTTGCATGTTACCTATTATTCCTGGGATTACGCCTAAAACCCCAGCTTCAGCGCAGTTTAACAACGATTCATTGCTTGGTTTATCTGCAAATAAATTAGTATAGTAGGCTTTTATTCCATTGGCATCGGGTAAATTAAAAACAGAAACTTGGCCCTCAAATCTGGATATTGATGCATAAATCCATGGAATGTTTTGTTGCTTGCAAACCTCATCGATGAGGTAGCGAGTATCAAAATTATCACAGCCATCTAATATTAAATGGTAGCTTGAAATAATTTCTGTAGCGTTTTGGATGCTTAATTTTTCAGGATAGGTTTTTACCTCACAATCTGGGTAAGCCAATGCAATTTTTTCACCTGCTACAATTGCTTTGTTTGAACCAATATCTTTGGCATTATATAAAACTTGTCGGTGTAAATTGCTTTCTGCAACTGTATCAAAATCTATGATTCCAATTTCGCCTATGCCTGCAGCTGCAAGGTATAATAGAGCAGGGCAGCCTAAGCCACCTGCACCTACTACCAATATTTTTGCCTTTGCTAATTTTTCTTGCTGAACCAAACCAAAGTTGGGCAGTATAATTTGTCGCTCATATCTTTTCCAATTTATTGCCATCATTATCCTCCAGAAAAAGGTGGGAGTAAAGCCAATTCATCTGCTTCATGTAACTCAGTATTCTCTAAGGCTATTTTTTTATTGATGGCAATACGATAAGCTATTTTTGAAAGCAAAGGATAGTCGTTTTCTATCTTTGTTTGTAAAGCCAATAAAGTATTAGGGGTGGAATAGGTAAAGGTTGATTGACCAATTATATCTGCTATTTGACCAAAGGCCAATACATGAATATTGATATGAGTTTGTGTTGTCATTTTTTGGTTCGAACCAATTAAGTAAACAATAATTTTGCACTGGCCATTAAAAGTACCAATGCCAATAAGTTTTGAAGCAAAGATAAACTCATTTTATGTGAACCCCAATAGGACCCTATCCAGCCGCCAATTGCAGCTATAGGTACAAATGCCCAATAAGAAGGGTTGATATTATTTAAAGTTTGCCAAGATCCAACTAATCCAGCAATTGAATTAACCACAATAAATAAGGCGCTCATGGTAGCTGTTTCTTTAAAATTGGCATACGCTAACAGGAGTAATACGGGCGATAAAATAATACCTCCGCCAATGCCAATAAGCCCCGAAAGAAAGCCAATGCTTATTCCTAAGGTAACAACTAGTATGGGCGAAAACGGCTTAATTACTTTTTCTTTTGGTTCAAACCGAATAAAAAAACGGATAGTAGGAATTAATAAGAGCGCCCCTAAAATTTGCCTATATAAATGCGTATCTACCGGTATTTTGCCTCCTATGAATGCCGCTGGAATAGAGCCAACGGCAAGGTAGGCAAACATTTTCCAATTGATGGATGTGGTTTTTTTGTACTGCCAAAATGAGATACTTGCTACCAAAATATTTAGTACCAAAGCTGTTGGCTTCATTTCATTTGGGGCAAAACCCCAAAGCGCCATAATGGCCAAGTACCCACTTGCACCGCCATGACCCACCGCTGCATATAAAAATGCAATTAGGGGCAAAACCAGGTAAAATGCTATTTCTGTAATCGACATTCAATGCAATTAATTAGTCGAAAATAATTAATCGTTTGCAATTAGTGCTAATTTTTTTGGTTTACTTTGGAGTTTGATTATCTTGTTTACATGATTTGATTTAGCAACTTAAAACAATACAATGATTTCGGTTAAAGAAGCGAAGGAGCTTGCTTGGGCTCATACTAAAGTGCTAGATGCTGCTTGGATGAATTTATATGATGCAACTGGTTTGGTGCTAGCAGAAGATATTTTTTCACCTATTGATATGCCCTCTTTTCATCAATCTGCCATGGATGGATATGGGATAAGGTTTGAAGATTTGGCTGCAAATAAGCCCATTCAAATTGTAGGAGAAATACCAGCAGGCAATGCGGCAACCTATGAATTGAATGCCAATACAGCCGTACGTATTTTCACAGGTGCTCAAATTCCATTAGGGTGCGATACAGTAGTTATGCAAGAAAAGACATTGGTGGAAGATGGGTATTTATTAGTCAATGATCCATTAGCAGTTAAAGGATTAAATATAAGGCTACAAGGTTCTCAAATTAAGAAAGGGATGCTTGCCATGAAGTCTGGAAGTGTTATTTCTGCTGGTGCTGCGGGTTATTTGGCTGCATTAGGATTGAATAGCGTAAAGGTAATTAACAGGCCAAAAGTATGTATCATTAACACGGGAAAAGAATTAATTAAAGCCGGTTCTGAATTAACGGATGGCATGGTTTATGAAAGTAATTCGTATAGTTTAAATGGTGCTTTGGTAGAAATGCATTTAACCGCTGAAGATATTTTGATGGTAGATGATGATGAGGCCCTGATTACGGAAGCAATTAAACATAAGTTAAATACTTGTGATGTTATTATCTTATCTGGTGGTGTATCTGTTGGTGATTATGATTTTGTTGCAAAAGCCACTGGTAACTGCGGTGTAAAGGAAGTATTTCATAAGGTAAAGCAAAAGCCCGGTAAGCCAATTTATTTTGGTGAGTTAAACAACAAATTGATTTTTGGTTTGCCAGGTAATCCTGGTGCAGCGCTTACTTGTTTTTATGAGTACATAGCACCTTGCCTTAAAAAGATGATGGGGAAACAAGTGCCTAATTCAACTTATAAATTGCCATTGGCGCAAGCTTATCATAAAAAGGCTGGATTAACTTTTTTATTGAAGGGCTTTGCTAGCAAAGATTCAGTAACAATTTTACCCGCTCAGGAATCTTATTTAATGAGCTCGTTTACCAGCGCCAATTGTATCATTCAGTTAGAGGAAGAAGGCGTAGAATTTAATGAGGGAGATTTAGTTGAAGTACACCTATTAAATTAAATCAGCCTTCATTTTACGACTTATTTATTCTAAAAATATTTACTGAATCGCCAATTTAACACCCATCTTGAAAATTACCAATTCGTAAAGTAAAATTCTGATTAACCTTCAATCCTTTTGAGTTTTCGGCTGGTTTCCAATTTGGCATTTTATGAATGGCATCAAGCATCAGTTTATCTGCTTTAAGGTTATCAGATGATTTTGTAACCTTTGCGTTAACAATCTCCCCTTTGTGGTTTACTGTAAAAGCAACCTCCCCTTTTTGATTTTGTTTTGGTGTTGATTTTACGATTGGTTCAGTAATATTTTCTTGGATATACTGCTTCATTTTTTCCTCTCCTTCGGCAAAGGTTGCTTCTACAAATGGAACCACAAGCATGTTTACATGCATTTCATTTTCTTCAAGAATTTGGGTCATTGGATTTTGGTATTTGTACCTAACATTTATGTACATGGTTGTTCCCAAATCGCTTTCTGCCATGATGTTTTTTTGAAGAGTGTTCAAAAGATCGTTAGCACTATAAGCTTTTAAACCTACCCCTTTGCCAGTGGTTAGTATTTCTACTTCATCATATTCGCTTATCCAGTTGCTAGGGTAGTAGGGGATAATATCGGCAAGAGTTTGAGCATTTAGCAGTGCTTCCTTTTTTATTTTTTTAGCATATTTTCCAACAATTTCAGCGATTAAATTGGGTAAGGAGTCTTCGGCAACAGGGTATTGTGTCCATAATCTTTTCTTTGAGTAATAGTGATTTTGACTGTAATTATTGCTTGAATATTTTTTTGCATTTGAGCCAGCGCTTACTTCAAGCAAAAGAGAAATTGAAAGAACCATCACAATTGATGAGGTTAAAATTATTTTTTTCATAAATTATTGTGTTAAAAAAAGACTTGATATACTAGCAACCGTCAATGCGAGGTGTACGTTTATAAATTATTTTATTATCTCGTTCAACATAATCGCCCGCTACTATGGGAAAGGAATACTTGGGCGCTTTTGATATGTTATGGCTTTTAATAATTATTTTGTCGTTAACTTTCAGGCTACGTAATTGCTCAAATTCATTCTTAAAATTCATGATATTTTTGCCAGGTCTTTCGTTTCCAAAAGCTAGAATATAATCGTCGCCATTAATCTTTACCATTACCCCGAAACCTAATCTTGAGCCAGGCGGAAGAGAAAGAGAAGTAACAACTCCCTCCATTTTGTTAAATTCACTAACCGACTTCCTAATTTTAGCAGAACTGGCATCCACTTTTTTACCTGCAGGAGACGCTACCCATTCTTTGTACATTTTTCCAGCAGGGGTAGCCTCCCATTCTTCCCTTGCAGCTTTTATTTCTGCAGCAGAGAGAGGCTGGGGGGTTAACTTTTTAGAAGGTTCAATATTAATTTTACGATTTGCAAATACCAGTCCGCTTATTATTATCAGCGTTAGGATCAGCCCATAGATGAATTTTTTCATATTGGTTATTTAAACTTTACGAATCAAAAGTAAAAAATAACGAGCTATGAGGTTGTTAATGAAAAGTTATTGCCCAAAATATTACATTATATCAGATAATCTCTTATGGCTATGAATTAAAAAATTAATATTTTAATTCATCTTACAATTGAGTTGGGTTACTCTCTGATTGTATTTCTGTGTGTCTGATTTGACCTCCTAAATAGCCAGTTCTAGCTACCAATCCAAAGCTTATAATGGAGATGAATAGCAATACAAAGGCAATGTTTCTGGTAAAAGGAGAATTTTTCCAAGTGTATACCAATCCTATAATAGCTGCAATACCCAGAATGATTAGCGAAACCAATGCGTAAATAGCAAAGTCTTCATGGGTTTTAATGTTTAGCTCCATAATACCTTGCAAATTTTCTACACTTTCTTCTGCGGCTTCTCCTGTTAAATAAGCAATACTCGCCCCTATAGCAGATAGAACAAAGATATAATAGGCAGCTATGATTGTTTGATTACTTTTTACCCCAATACCATGTATAAGTGTTAGGCCGCCTAACAATGAACCAAATATGGGTAGATGGGTTATGAGAAGGTGAATGTGAGTTTGATCCATGATATAAAATTTGTACGGTTTTTATTACTGTGTAATTTAAAATTGATATTACTGCGCAGACATACCTCGGTCAATTTCCTTGGTTGTGTAGGCGATATATTGGCTCAAAGATCTGGGCTAATAATGTAGAGAAGGTTACGTAATTAGTAAAATGAATTATATCTTTTACACGTATGTGTAAAATAAGGATATTGTGGTATGGCCAATTGTTGTACAATAATTTAACCGTAATACTTATAAAAGTAGTAAATGGCTAAATCATAAATTAATCTACTAGTATCTTTTTTGTTAATGAAATTCCTTCACTTTTTACAACAACAACATATAATCCTTTTTGAAATTCAGAAAGATTTATAGCATAAGGTTTTAATGGAAGTAGATTTTCTTGCGCGTAGATAACTCTACCTAAACAATCTATTAATGTTAAATGATTATTGTTAAAAACATTTTCACTCAATTTTATATTCAATGTCTCATGAGTAGGGTTCGGATAAATTTCAATTACATCATTCATTGCTATATTTTTAATACCTACTCCACTTTGGCAAAATGATGTACCACCAACCAAGTTAGTCATTTCCGTACATAAATAATTATAATTACTTAAATCTGTTTCGGTTAAGGTTCCCTTCAATAAATTGTTACTTTCTAATGGGTCTAATGCTAGGTTATAAAACTCTTCCATGCCGTAATCAAATTTTATTAATTTGTAATTTCTGTTGCGCATGCCTTTACCATCGGCGCTATCAGTGGTAAGTTTAAATATTTCACTAAATATCCAAGGTCTTACGCTGTCGGCTGTATTTTTAATTATTGGCTGTAAGCTTTTACTATCAACTGGTTTATTGGTTGGTATTTGTGTTTGCCAATTGGTGAACCCAAAATTTTCAACGATGGTGGCAAATAAATCTGTTGTATTTACTAAAGCATTACTCACTCTTCCTTTATTTACTACAGATGGTCCTGCAATGATTAAAGGCACATGTACACCATATTCATAAACTGTTCCTTTGGCTTTGGTAAGGTCTACAATTTGTGCAGTGCGTGCGGTGTTTCCATTATCTCCAATAAAAATAATATCAGTACTATCTAATTTGTTCAAAACTTTTAAGCTATCAAACAAACGTCCAATTTCATGATCCATTGCTTGTATCATGGCTTTAAAATATTGTTTAGGTTGTGCATTGATATCTGCAGCTGTTCCACTTAGGTTTGTGTAGGTATGCAAGCCAGCTGGTGGTAAATGCAAAGGTTCATGTGGCGCATTAAATGCTAACCATATGAAAAAGGGATTGCTAGGAGTTTGTGCTTTTAACCATGTAACAGCATTGTTTACATTTTCGGTTGTAGCATATGTTGTAATAGTTGTTGAAATACCATTGGTGTATTTTGTCCAATTGGTAAAACTTGGTAGTTGACCAATAAATGGTCCTTCACTCCAATTATAGCCCAATGCAAGAGGGCTCATTAAATTAATAGCGGGAGTTGATTGCTTTAAATGCCATTTTCCAATATTTGCTTTTCCTATATTTGGGTTATGTATTTTTAATAGTTTAGGAATAGAAATTTCAGCAGTATCTATTTGTTTGCTGCCACCAATTCCACCTACAATGCCGCCAACACCCGTTCTAAAACTATAACGACCTGTAAGTATTGTAGTGCGCGTACTAGAGCATACGGGGTTACTCATTAAATTTTTAAAGCGCACGCCTTTCGCTAGTAAACTTCTAATATTGGGCACATCAACTGTGTCAACTGAATTTTCATAAAAGCCAAAATAATCAGGGCCTAAATCGTCTGCAATTATTAAAATGGTATTGCGTTGTGCTTGCGTATTTAATGCAAATACAGTTAACAGTAAAAAAATATATTTTATCATTATTATTTTTTCATTCTTCAATTTCATTACTTTCTTCTGCTAACTTCTTTTCAAATTTATTATGTATGAAAAGAATTGAAAGCCCAAATAATATGGCAGAAACAATTAGGATATTATTAATGATTCCGCTAACAGAAAAGGATATTCGAATTAATATAGTTGAAATAATGAACCCTGAATTTCGAATAACTTTGTGGAACTCGTCTGTGTGGAAAAATGAAAATAGCAATAAAATTACATCAGCAATAATGAGAATATTGAAAAACTGTTCAAAGAAAATATTATTGATATTCTTGAAAGAAATAGCGTTGGTTTCAAGTGGTTGAAAGATACCAATACTCCAAGTTAAGAATGAATATATGGCAATAATTAATAGAATTGGAACCAAGGCTGTAGCTATCCATTTTTTTGCGTTTATAAATTTTGAAATACTTGAAGAATGGCTTTTACTATTCTCAATAGTTCTATACACCCTAGTTCGTTGAACACGGAATAGATAAATTAAATAGAATAAAAAGACCGATGCTATTATATCATAGGTAAACTGCAAATCATTTTTAATGTTGAACCAATTGGATGAGAGTGATAAGTCTGATAGGTCTTTGAATAATCGTCTAATAATGATAAGCGCAATAATTTCATATTGCTTTGAGATATAAGTAGAAGTTGATTTGGGGAGGTAGTAAATTAAAAGATACACTTCATAAACCAATATAAAAGAAAAAGGGGTATAAATGGCCGCGATTGGATTTTTTAATAAGTTTGATGGCTCATGAAGGGTGATAAAATTAAAATGTATCAATCCAATTATTAGTAAGTGAATGATAAAACTCCCTAAAGCAATCCACAAGATAACACGTTCACTTTTTTCTTTGGTTTTTTTTGAAAGAAGTTTTTGATAGAGTTTTTCCAAGATTTTTGATATGTCCATTTTTATTTTAGGGTTTAATCTTTGTTTATTTTATCTCTGCTCAGGTCTATTGTTAACTTCTTCTTTTGGCGGTTTTATTTGTAAGCTTCTTTGGTTTGACGAAGCTAGAACGCGTTTACATTTTACACAATATTTTTGAATTTTATAATTATTTAACAGTAAAACCATAATTAAGTTTTGTAGGTTTAATAGAAAATTGTAATAAATCTTAACCTCATAAAAGGCCGTAATCAAAGAAAGTTATTCAATTTCAATGGGTAAAAAAACCATACGTTGATTTATTTCAACGCAAAACCCATCGTATTTAAAATAGGCAGAAGGGCTGCTCCAGCCTTGGTTGAAGGGCACCACGAAACTCTAGCTGTTAGCTGTTTGTGCTTCTTTTTTTGTCAAATTCATTTGTTTATTGTTTAATGAGTTTGTAGGTATAGATCCCCTGTTTTGTTTGAGCTTTTATAAAATAGGCCCCATTCGAGTAATTTGAAAGATTAAATTGGCTTTGATTTGTTTCTTTTATTAACTGACCATGTAAGTCGTACACTTTTATATTCTGAATATTTTGGTTTGGAATTTCAATATGAACAAGTCCATTTGTTGGATTTGGATAAACTGTAATCAGTTTTTCTGGAATTGAGTTTTCAGTAAGACCAATAGGGTTATTTATTAAGGTGGAAAGTAACTGAATTGAAACTTGAAAAGCTTGGGCAGGGAGTTGATTTATAAGTACACATATGATTATTCCTGTTGCAGGGTCATACATCATTGAAGAATTATATCCACCCCAGATAGTGCCACCGTGTGTCCAAACTGTTCTGCCAATAACAGTGGCCTGACTGATCCCCATGCCATAATTACCAGACCCAACGAAAGTAGTCAGTTCTTT
>CAMCJW010000014.1 GCA_945875195.1 Chitinophaga pinensis
CTTTAGCCAATAAAAAAATCATTAAATTGGAGTGAGGAAAATATGATAATGTTTTTAATTTAATTAAAAAATATTTGTTTTAGGACCTACTTAATTTCTGCCAATACCGTAACGCCACCCTTTACAACTTGGTTCAAACCAACAGTTACCTTGGCATCTAGTGGCAAAAATACATCTACCCTTGAGCCAAATTTGATAAAACCCATTTCGCCACCTTGCTTGGCGGTTTGACCTTCTTTTACGTACCACACAATTCTTCGAGCCATGGCACCTGCAATTTGGCGGAATAATATTTGAACACCATTAGGTCTTTCTATAACCGTTGTGGTTCTTTCATTCTCGGTAGAGCTCTTTGGGTGCCAAGCTACCAAATATTTGCCTGGATGGTACTTAAAATACTTAATAAAGCCACTTACTGGATTGCGATTCACGTGTACATTGAATGGACTCATGAAAACAGAAACTTGCAAGCGCTTGCCTTGAAAAAACTCTGGCTCTTCCACTTCTTCAATCACCACTACTTTTCCGTCGGCCGGTGATAAAACGTGCGCTTCATTCAATGGCACCTCCACACTTGGATTGCGAAAGAATTGCAACACAATAACCAATAAAACAATTGACCCAAAAATGATGAGGTTCTGCAACCAAACTAAATCTGGCGCAAGCCAAAATATCAGGTAATTGAGTCCCGTTAAAAATAATAACGTAATAAATATTGTTGCTTTTCCTTCTCTATGTAACATATGTTTGTTTGTTTTGCCACTCTCAGGCGCTGAGTATGTTTTTTTTTGCCACTAAGGCTCAAAGGCACGGAGATTAAAAAAAATCTCTGTGTGCTCAGTGTTATTTTCTCTGTGTTCTCTGTGGTTATTGATTAAACTATTGAAGCTAAAAAAGGCACAAAGTTTTTAAATATTTATAATAAAAAAATCTTTGTGCCTCTGTGCCTTAGTGGCTAAAATATTTAATTCTATAAACCGAATTTACCTCTTAATTTTTCTACTTCAGCTACCTTTTTAATAGCCACTACATAAGCAGCAATACGCATACTGCACTTGTGCTCGATAGAAGCAGCATACACCGCTTCGAAGGCAGTTTTCATCACTCTGTCTGCTCTGCGGTAAACGCGCTCTTCTGTCCAGAAGTATCCTAAACGGTTTTGAACCCACTCAAAATAACTCACTGTTACACCACCTGCATTTGCCAAAATATCTGGCACAACCATGATACCTTTTTTATTCAAAATAGCATCGGCGCTTGCAGAAGTTGGGCCATTGGCACCTTCCACAATTACTTTAGCTTTTATTCTATCTGCATTTTCATGGGTGATTTGATCTTCCATTGCAGCAGGTACCAATACATCAACCTCTAGTTCCAATATTTCGCTATTGGTAATTTTTGAACCGCCTTTGTAACCTTCGAGGGTTCCGTTGTTACTATCTCTGTATACAATGGCAGCATCTACATCAATGCCATCTGCATTATAGTATGCACCACTTACGTCGCTAATGGCCACCACTTTCATTCCTTGTGAAGCCAATAGCTTGGCAGAGATTGAACCTACATTACCAAATCCTTGAACAGCAGTAGTTGCGCCAACTGGATTGATTTTTAATTTAGACAAAGCGGATCTGGTTGAAACCATAACGCCTCTACCTGTTGCTTCTACCCTACCCAATGAACCACCTAAAACCAATGGTTTACCGGTTACAACTGCAGGCGAATTATGACCAACCAACTTAGAATACTCATCCATGATCCAAGCCATTTCTTGTTGGCCAGTTCCCATATCTGGAGCAGGAATATCTTTATCCGGACCAAATACATCTACCATTAAATCGGTATAAGCACGGGTCATGCGCTCCAATTCACCTTTGCTCATGCTACGTGGATCGCACTTGATACCACCTTTACCACCGCCATAAGGAATACCAACAACCGCACATTTCCAAGTCATCCAAGCGGCTAAGGCTTTTACCTCATCCAAATGAACGTCCATGCTGTATCTAATTCCACCTTTTGATGGACCTAGGTTTGCATTGTGAACCACACGGAAACCTTCGAATACACGAACTTTTCCATTATCCATCATAACCGGAATATTTACAATTACAGTTTTTTGAGGTGATTTTAATACTTGGTAATCGCTATCATCTAATCCGATAATGCTTGCTGCTTCGTCAAATCTCGACATCATAGATTCGAAAGGATTTTCTGAGCTATGTTTAATTACATTTTCTTTGCCTGACATAGAGTTAATTGTTATTAGTTAGGTGGGGCAAACGTAACTATTTTTTTTAAAATAAAAAGGTACAAATTGGAATTTATAGACAGATGGGCGCTGCGTTTAGCCCAAGAACAATGGACGATAGGCAAGGGCTTTGCCTAATTGCTTAACAATAAATAAAAATAAACAGCTGGAATTGAGAGGAAAACACCATCAAAACGATCTAACATTCCGCCATGTCCGGGCAAAATAGTACCACTGTCTTTGATATTTAAATTGCGTTTCAACAAAGATTCTGTGAGGTCACCAAAAGTTCCAAAAACCACGATAATTCCGGCTACCATCATCCAATCAAACGAGCTAATGTCATCCCAAAGCATAGATAACAAATAGCCCATCGCAACACTTAGGATCAAACCGCCAATGCTACCTTCCCATGTTTTTTTGGGGCTAATGCGCTCAAATAATTTGTGTTTGCCAAATTTACGACCAACCAAATAGGCAAAAGTATCGCTGCTCCATTGCAAAATAAGGAAGCCTAATGGCAATGAATAGCTATAATTGATAGCGTTAAAATAACCAAAATCACCTAACATACTTAATGGCAAGCAGATGTAAACTATGCCCAAAACTTGAAAGGCTAAGGTATCAAATTCTCTACCCGTATTTTCAAATAACTTGATAATAAACATCAGCATAAAAACAGGAATCAAATGATAAAACCACCCATGCGATAAATCGCCTCGGATGATAAATACAAACATGATATTGATTACACTTCCGGCAATCACACCAAGGTATTTTTCAATCCAATTTTTATCGGGCAACATCAACTCAAAAAACTCGAGTAAACACAAAAAGTTGATGGCGAAAAGCAAAAGAAAAAAGCTCCACTCGTTGAATACAGTGCACGCTACCAAAGTAACTACAAAAATTATTCCTGTTAATAAACGCTGCCAGAAATTATTCATGACTCTCAGTTGGGTTAACATGAATAAATTGTAAGGCAATTGTCTCATCGTCATTTTTACAATAAACGGAGGCTTCGCCAAATAAGTAACTGCTATCAATTTTGTTAATTACTACTGCTTCTATGCCTTGGTCAATTAGCATGGCCTTTACCATTTCTGCATCAATTGCGTTTGTTGATTTATAAATCCTAACCCATCCTTCCATTTTACCGTGTAATTTAATTTAATAAAAGCGGTTGATATCAACCTTGTTGCAAAGGTGCTCACAAAGCAATAATTAATGAGATAAAATTATCAACCATTAAAAAGTAAAGTTCAAGAATGTAGAATTATTTTCTTTTAAATTGGGTATACAATGATTGCTTAAAATACCACTGTAACCAATAGCATACAGCAATACTTGCCGCAAACGACAATATTACCCAATACCAGCTAAACACATAATTTTCACTGAAAACTGCCATTGTAGGTAAATGTGGGCCCCAATAAACCATTAAAACTGCCATGGCATTATTAATAAAATGTAGGATCAAAGGTGGATATATACTTGCAGTTTTAAGAAATACAAAACCAAGTACAATACCCAATGCAAGCCTAGGCAAAAAACCATAAAACTGGCCATGGAAACCACTAAATACCAATGAAGATATGATTATGGCAACCCACTCTTTGTCGAATATATACCTAGTATATTGTAGTAAAATACCTCTAAAGAACACTTCTTCGCAAATGGCTGGAACCAAGGCTACCACAAAAATATTGAGGAGCAACATGGGAAAGGTATCTGCCGAAACAAACACCTTTGTAAGGGCAGCCGCCTGATTTTCCATGGCACGAATTCGCATTTCAAAATCACTCCACATTTCTGGGAATTTCATGTCTTGATTGATTTGATACAACCAAGAAATTGCTGGAACAGTAATGAAAACCAAAGCCAAAGCAGTTAATATTTGGTATGCCGCTGGCTTCCTAGAATACATCACCATGGTATTTATATCATAGTTAATTACTTTTGGAAACAGCAAGCCTGGGATCAAAAACATCCCAATCCCACCACCAAGTGTTTGAAATACTTTGAGTGCAGCAATAATATTGGCATCCTCTTTTTTAATTGAATTAAAATCAAAAGAGGTAAAATCAACCCCATAAACTTGCAAGCAAATAATATTCGACAAAAAGGCGCCAAGGCCTCCAAATACCAACACCATTCCAATTAAAATCAAAATTTTGCTGAAATATTGCAGCCAAAGGGTTTCTCTTAAATAGTTACTTAGTTTCATTTTGCTTACTTTTGTGCGCAATATATTAAACTTAAGTCAGTGGCAAAAATTGGTAAAATAGATCTTGGCGAATTTCCCCTCCTTCTTGCTCCTATGGAAGATGTGAGCGACCCTCCTTTTAGGATAGTTTGTAAAGCCAATGGAGCCGACATGATGTACACCGAATTTATCTCTTCGGAAGGCTTGATCCGAGATGCCATTAAGAGCCGACAAAAGTTGGATATATTTGATTATGAGCGACCTATAGGTATACAAATATTTGGTGGCGACGAAGAAGCGATGGCAATGGCCACTCAAATTGTAGACGTAGCCAACCCAGATTTAGTAGATATTAATTTCGGTTGCCCTGTAAAAAAAGTAGTCTGCAAAGGCGCGGGAGCCGCTATTTTAAAGGACCTACCCAAGATGGTGAAGGTAACAGAGGCTGTGGTTAGGTCTACCAAATTTCCTGTTACCGTAAAAACCAGGTTGGGCTGGGATGAGGGTTCAAAAAATGTGGAAGAAGTGGCTGAACGCTTACAGGATGTTGGTGTACAGGCATTAACAGTTCACGGAAGAACACGTGCACAATTGTATAAAGGTGAGGCAGATTGGACCTTAATTGCTGCCATAAAAAACAACCCTAGAATCAAAATTCCCATTTTTGGTAACGGAGATATTGACTCCCCTCAAAAAGCACTGGAATATAAAAACAGATACGGCGTAGATGGCATTATGATTGGCCGCGCGGCAATTGGATACCCTTGGATTTTTAATGAGATAAAATATTTCTTAGAAACTGGAAATATGTTGCCTCCTCCCTCAATCATGCAAAGAATTGAGGTTTGCAAAACCCATTTGGAGAAATCGGTTGAGTGGAAAGGTCCGCGTGCAGGTATCTACGAAATGCGCAGGCATTATAGTCAGTATTTCAAAGGAATAGACCACTTCAAAGAATTTAGAACCCGTTTGGTCATGGCCGATCAAATAGATGAAATCAAATTCATTCTACAAGATGTAGAAAGGCATTACCTGCAAATGGAGGTGCTTGTTTAACTTTGGTTTTTACACAAAGAAACAAAGTAACGATTTTTGCCACAGAGGCGTCAAGGCACTGAGGTTTTTATTTAATTTTTGGTGTAATAAAGCCTGAAAGGATTTAACTAAAATAGCCCCGCATAAAATGCGGGGTGAAATTGATTACAAATATTTTTACAACCCTAAAATGGGTTGAATTTTCCCATCCGGGTCAAATCGATTTCACGTATTTGGCAAAACGTCATTATTTTAATCTTGAATCATGAATTTGGAATGTTTGAACAACGTATATTTCATTCAACCCTTTCAGGGTTGGAAATGGATTGTGACAATTATAAAACCCCGCATAAAATGCGGGGCTATTATTATTCAAGCCTTTCAGGCTTAAAATACACAAAATATAAATTAAGGAAGGAAACAGAACTTTCGATGGAAAATAAAAAAAATTTGTGTGCTCTGATTTATTCTCTCTGTGATCCCTGTGGTTAAATAAATAAACCTTCACCTCATAATATCAATACAAAACGAAGCGTGTGATTTTTAGGATTACCTCCTCGGGTACATTTCCTTGAACCTCGTATTCGCTAGGTTTTGAGATTCCTTTGCCTTCCAAGCCAATGTGGTTGAGCTTTGGAAAAAGTGCATAATCTGCCTGAGTGTTTTCTTTCAATGCCATTTTCCATTTCTCTAACTCAATCGGCGGCACTTGATAATCTCTTCCTCCTTGTATAAACAACACACGCTTTTTGTTGATATAAGCACTCAATTGCTCCGGACTATTTTCATTCAAATGCATGAGATAAGGTGCCGTTAAACCCGGAGGTAATGAATCGGAAGGGGTATTCATTTGAATATGATCACGGGCATAGATTGCTTTATTGAGGATATCTTGGTAACTAGCTTTTTGATTCAACGGTAAATCTTTCATCAGGTATTCGATTTGCATACACATTAAATCAGCCAACTTTGAGTAATTGCCCGCGAATGATATATAACCCGCAATACCTTTTAGGTTCTTTTCAAAATAAGGAATCAAATAGCCACCCTCACTATGACCCAATACAAAAACTTGATGGCTGTCAATTTCTGGATTGCTTTTCACCATTTGTATGGCCAGTTTTAAGTCGTCTAGGTATTCATCTTTAACCGTTAAATTCTTATTTAAAGCCATTTGTACACCATTGTCTTTGGTGCGTTTGTCATACCGTAAAACTGCAACGCCATTATTACCCAATCCCCATGCTATGTCTTTGTATATTCTGTTTGGCCCAATGGTTAAATCTTTGTCGTTAGCACCAGAGCCACTTACAATAATTACCACCGGAAAGTTGCTTCCTTTAGCAGGAATAGTCAATACGGCATCGCTTGGAAATTTTGGATCAGGCAGTACTTTTTTATACTCATAAAACTTAGACCCATTTACATAAGAGGCAGGCTGATATTGAGGTTTTGGTGCATCTAAAAACATGCCTGCTATTTGTGCTTTCTTGTTAAACACCAACTTTAACCCCATTTTTTTCTTCTCAAATTGAATGGGTGTTAAAGTAATGGCCAAGGTATCGTTCAAGGTTACCACTGGTTCTCCAACGGTTTGAACCAAGCCGTAGCGCATTTCTAAACCATCCCAAAGGCCTTGTAACTTCTCTACATCCAAATAGCGCTTCATGGTTGGATCAAGCCGCTGATAAATGCCTTCAAACTTGGCTTGCCTAAACAAATAAATAGCTTCATTGGCCTTTGCAGCAGCATCAAATTTTATTTGAGCTTGCGCACTAGCAACCATTAAAATGGAAAGAAAAAGTAAATAAAATATTCTCACGAAGGAAAAAGAAATACTAGAGTACTTCCTTTACATCAACATAAGGTAAGTTAAAGGCATCTGCAACACCTTTGTAAACCACTTTACCTGCAACCACGTTTAATCCTAAACGCAACTCTTCATTGTCTGTACAAGCTTTCTTCCAACCTTTGTTTGCCAATTGCAAAGCATAAGGCAAAGTTGCATTGGTTAAGGCCAAAGTTGAAGTATAAGGAACTGCACCAGGCATATTGGCAACGCAGTAATGGATAATGCCATCAATTTCATAAGTTGGATTCTCGTGCGTTGTAGGCTTACAAGTTTCAATACATCCACCTTGATCAACGGCAACGTCTACCAAAACAGTACCCGGACGCATTTCTTTCAACATATCGCGGGTAATTAAATGAGGGGCTTTTGCACCTGGAATTAACACTGCACCAACAATTAAATCGGCAGTTTTTATAGCCTCGCGGATATTGTATTCATTAGAGAAAACAGTTTTAACATTTGCTGGTAATATATCATCTAACTCGCGCAAACGCGGAATAGAAATATCCATAATGGTAACATCTGCAGCCATACCAGCCGCCATTTTAGCTGCTTGTGTACCAACAATACCACCACCTAATACCAATACTTGCGCTGGTTTAACACCCGGTACGCCACCTAATAAAATACCTCTTCCACCCATTGGTTTTTCAAGATATTTTGCACCCTCTTGTATGCTCATTCTACCAGCAACTTCGCTCATAGGAACCAATAAAGGCAAAGAGCGGTCTTTTTTCTCAACGGTTTCGTAAGCCAAGCAAATTGCTTTGCGCTCAATCATGGCATTGGTTAATGGCTCATAACTTGCAAAGTGAAAATAGGTAAACAACAATTGGTTTTCTTTGATCAAAGGATATTCAGAAGCAATTGGCTCCTTTACCTTAATAATCATTTCTGCTTTTGCGTAAGTTTCTTCTATTGTAGTAAGAACTGTAGCACCTGCACCAGCATATTCTTGGTCGCTAAAACCACTGCCAATACCGGCAGTAGATTGAACAAATACTGGGTGACCAGCTTTTACGAAGGCCGAAACACCTGCAGGAGTTAATCCTACACGGTTTTCATTGTTTTTAATTTCTTTTGGAACACCAATTATCATAATAGTAAAATTAGGGTCGGCAAACTTAGGATATAAAAATGAATTCCCAAACAGTAAAAGTATTGGTTCGAACCAAAAGCGCTTTTGTTTGAATTTGCTTGCCTATTCGCAATTTTGCAGCTGATTATCAATCACAGAATCGGCTAATTGGATGGGCTTTTCAGGAAACTTTTGCAGCACATAAAGGCATATATCTGCAATTTCTTTATCAGTTATTCCTCTAGCAGCAGGCATTTCCATGTTGTATGCTATGCCATTCACATTCATGATTCCTTTGTAGCCATTTTTTATTAAACAAGGTAATTGTTTGGCATTTTTAGAAAGGTAATCTGCATGTTGCAAAGGAGGAATCAATTTAGCAAGTCCACTCCCATTGTCTTGGTGGCAATTGGCGCAATGGCTTTTATACAATTGGGCGCCATTGCTAATTTGCTTCATGCTCACCAATTCAGAATCGGAACATGAAAACAGAAATACTAACATTAAATATTGGAAAATTATTCTCATTTTTCCTTTTTTAACACATCAATATCATCCATCAAATGCGTTACCTCTGCTTCATCCGTGCCATTATAAATCCCTCTAACTCTGCGTAGGCCATCAACCAAAATAAAACCACCACTGTGCACATAACCGCCCGGTTCAGTGCTATCTGGCATGGCAGTGGCGTAATAACCTTTTTCGGCCATATCATATATTGCCTCTCTGTTACCAGTTAAAAACATCCATTGTTTTCCGTCTGAACCAAGGCGCGTGCTATAGTCTTTTAGTAAAGCAATGGTATCATGCTCTGGATCTATGGTATGCGAAAGCAGCAGCATATTGGTATCTCCTTTGTATTTTTCAAAAACCCGTATCATTTGCTTTTTCATGATTGGGCAAATGGTTGGGCATGTTACAAAAAAGAAATCTGCAATATAAATTTTGCCCTTCACTGTTTCTTGGGTCACCGCAATGCTATCTTGGTTCAAAAAGAAAAAATCTGGAACAGTGGCGTATTCAGTATCAACCACCATTTTGCCATCTACCATTTTTTCAATGGGCGTGCGGTTGCCCAGAATGGGCAAGGAATGATCGTGACTGCAAGCAACAAACATTAAAGAAAATCCAATAAACCCTAAAACTTTTTGCATAGTTAATTTCTTAAAACGGAATCGGCGGCAATGATACTACTTAATATTTGCACCTTTACTTGCTCAATTTTTACTTGTTGATTTTTTAAGTAAACAATTGCTGTATCACTCAGCAACGGCTTTTGATATTGATGCATCCAATTCATCATATCGGCATCTGCTTTGGTTAATTGATAGGAAACTTTTTGCAAATTCTCTTTGCAATCTTTATTGAGACAACTATCTAGTTTCAAATTAACTCTTTTACGCAAATCAAGAACTTTCCCAATTTTTGGCATTACTTCATCATGGGTTTCCATTATTTGTTGTTCTAAAAAATCCATTTCCTTTTGCTCCAGCGGTTTATTGTTGCATGAAAAAAAAGCAAAAAACAAAATAAGGAAAAAACATTTATTGGCAAGTTGGTTCATGATTGTAATAAAATGCAAAAATGGGGAATCTTTAACAGCATTCCATTACCAAATAACAAAAATTTTAAACTAGGCTTTGGGAAAAGTAAAGTAAAAACTAGAACCTTTGCCTTCTTCAGATTCAACCCAAATTTGGCCACCATTTTTTTCTACAAACTCCTTGCACAGCATCAGTCCAAGGCCAGTTCCCTTTTCATTGCCTGTGCCTTGAGTGCTTACATTATTATGTTGGGTAAATAGCGTTTCCACTTTTTCTGCATTGATACCTACCCCATTGTCTATCACAATAATTTGGTGAAAATCTCCTTCTTCTTGCGATAATATAGAAACATTGCCGCCATCATTGGTGAATTTTAAAGCATTAGAAAGCAAGTTTCGTAAAATCAAATTCACCATATTTGCATCGGCCATAATACAGGCATCTTCATCAGTATCATTTTGCAAAGTGATATTTTTTTGAACCGCCATGCTCATCAACATTTGGCAATTCTCCTCAGCTACTTTATACAAGTTAATGCGTTTTGGTTCGGCCTGAACCCCTTTTATTTGCCCAGCAGCCCACACCAACAAGTTCTCCAATAAATCAATGGTATTTTGAACCGACCCTGCCACTTCTTTGCCTAATTTTGATTGTGATTCTGCCTTGTATTCAGGATTACTCACCAAATCAAAATAGAGCTTCATGGTAGTTAAGTTGTTCCTTAAATCATGAGAAATAATAGAGAAAAACCTATCCTTCACTTGGTTCAATTGGGTTAGTTGTTCTTTCTGTTTTTCTATTTCAATATTTTTAAGTTTTAAATCGTGCAAACCAATATTGAGCTTTCTATTGATCATTTTATTTTGAGTAATAAAAAACACAAAAACCAAAATCAAAATAACCAATAAAACGGATAGGGTAATAAAAAAATTCTTGTCTTGTTTGGCTTGCTTCAAGTCTAATTCTTTGAGCTTATCTTCTTTTCCCATTAAATCAATTTGCGCTTGTTTCTTTTCTGCTTCATACAATAATTGCAAGTCGGAAGTCTGCTTAAGAATGGAGTCATTAAACAATGAATCTTTTATCTCAGCGCTGAGCGACCTATACGTTTTGGAAGTACCATTGTCTTTTAAACTTTTATACAATTCTGCTAAACCCTCATAAGCCTCATCTAACTCAATTTTCATTCCGGCCTTTTTTGCCAAAGTAATTGCCTTGCGGTACTCCATATTGGCAAGTTCATAATCCTTTGATTTTGCATGTGCATTTGCTAAACCCAATAAACTTCTAACTTCCAAAGGCACTATATTCAAAGGCTTGGCTATGCTATATGCAGATTGATAACTTACAATAGCCAAACCAGATTTTCCCTGCAATATTTGTAAATTGGCTAGGTTAATTAAGGTGGCCGATTCGCCTGCTTGGTTATTGATATCGCGGTATAATTTTAGCGCTTTTTTATAATATTCATCAGCCTTGGCATACTGATTTTGGCGCGCATAAATAGCACCAATTTGCTCATAAATATTGAGCTGCCTAAACTTATCGTCCTTTTGTTCAAATAGCTTTAAGGCTTTAAGGTTATACTCAATGGCTCGCGAAAAATTATTCTGACGGTTGTATAAATCGCCTAAAGAAACATATACATTGAGCTTGCCTACTACTTGGTTATTTGCCTCATAAAAACGCAAAGCTTCTAAGTAATTTTCAACTGCTTTAGAAATATCACCTTGGGAGTGGTAAATATTTGCATTTAAATAAATAAAATCAGCTTTTTCATTTAATATTCCATTTGCCTCAGCAATGGCAATTCCTCTCACCAAATACTCTCTTGCATTGCCGTATTTGCCATTGTTGAGGAAAATCAAAGCTAACTGTTTGCATGCTTCCAACTCAACCTTAAATACATTGTTTTGTTTGGCAGATTCTGCTACCTGCTCCAACTGAGCTTGTGCCTGAGCAGGATTTGTATACCGCAAAGATTTGGCCTGAACCAATTGCGAATGAAGGGCGCTAGAATCCTTTTGAGATTTGGCTTCAAAACTAAAAAAAAGAAAAAATAATAGTGCAATAAATACCTTCATTGTTGATTGAATAAAAGTAATTACAACACATATTTTTTTCATGGGTGTAATGACAATTAGGCAACCAAGGTTTCTACCAACTTAAAACCAGAACCATGAATATTGAGAATCTCTACCCTTTCATTGTCCTTCAATAACTTTCTTAATTTATTGATATACACATCCAAATTTCTAGCTGTATAAAAATCATCTCTGCCCCAAACACTCAATAATAGGCTATTTCGGGTAAGCAATTGGTTCTTGTTCTTTACAAATAACTTTAACAAATCACATTCAGTAGTACTGATTTTTTTCTCTTTATTATCGTAAGTAATTAAGTGATTAGGAATGTCTATTTTCATTCCTGCTATCTCATACACTTCGTCTTTTATTAAAATCTCTGGCTTTGCCGGCACCGACCTTTTAAGAATTGCCCTCATCCTAGCTAACAATTCTTGGGTGCTAAATGGCTTGGTAATATATTCATCGGCCCCAAGGCCAAAGCCTTTTAACTTATCTTCTTCGCTGCTATTGGCAGTTAAAAAGACCAATGGCGTAAAAACATCTTGTTCCCTAATTAACTTACCCAATTCAAAACCATTTTTCTTAGGCATGTTTACATCCAACAAACACAAATCAAATTTTTCTTTTTGAAAAACTTGCCAACCTTCTTCGCCATCTTTACACAAATGGGTGGTAAAACCTGCGAGTTTTAAATTCTCTTTTAAAAGGGTTGCCAGAGTAATATCATCCTCTACAACCAAAATATGCGGTGCTTTATCCTGGTTCATAATGTTTATTTATTATTCAAATTTAATTTTTTTTAGGGTAAATTAGCCACATAAGCACTAACTTGCACTTATTGGTTCCAAATTTATATAACCAAATACCTGCTTTTTTCAGGTTTTCAAACAATTAGCAAAATTTAGTATTAAAACATTAAGAATCGCTTTAGAAATATTAAAGAAATAATTAAGACCTACATGACGCTTCCTTCATTCATTGTTTTACTCCGTATACCCTTTTCCTATTACCTGTTGCCGGTTTTTCTATTTGCCTTTGCACTATCTGGCGAGCCAGATTTATATAGGTGTTTAGATTTATTTATCATCCTTCATTTATTCGTTTACCCTGCTAGCAATGGCTTTAACAGCTATATGGACAAAGATGAGGACAGCATTGGTGGATTAAAAAATCCACCTAAACCAAACATTTGGTTGTTACTTGTTTCTATGTTGATGAATGTAGTTGGCATTTATTATAGCTATTGCCTCGATCCCATTCTTGCCATATTAATAGCTATTTATGTAATCATTTCAATAGCCTACAGCATGCATGGCATTCGGTTAAAAAAATATGCCATTATCAGTTTCATTTCAGTCAGTTTTTTTCAGGGATTTTGGATATATGCTATCGTATTCCTTTTTGGGCAGAAAGTAGATTATTTGCAAGCTATGGGTCAAACCAATTTTCTTGTACCAGCCATTATCAGCAGTTTAATGGTAGCTGGGGCCTATCCCATGACCCAAATATACCAGCACAAAGCCGATGAAAAAAGTGGCGATAAAACCTTAAGTAGGTTATTGGGCTTAAAGGGAACTTTTAAATTTTGTGGCACCATCAATTTAATCATAGGATTGTGGTTAGGTCATTTTTTCATTACCTCAAATCAATCGCATTATTTCTATTCATTCTTGTTGTTTGTTTTCCCCTCCATTGCCTTTTTTATCTGGTGGGCACTAAAAGTTTGGGGCGATACAACCCAGGCTAACTTTAGCAACACCATGTTATTGAATACGATTTCGGCTACCTGCATGATTTTATTTTTCACCTTTATTTATTTTATCAAAATCTACAATGGCATATCTGTATAACCTCAGTTGTAAATTACCCGAGTTTAAATTAAAGCAAACGGAAGTTGGGTTGTACATGCAGGAGCAATATGATTTTGACGAAACCGAAAAGGCAAGGTTAAAACTCATGTATGGCAGAAGTGGCATTGAATATAGGTATAGTTGCCTCAATGATTTTAACATCAACCAAGCAGAGAAAACACTGTTTAAAGCAGGACAAGAAATTGGGGTTGCCAAGCGAATGGAGGTTTATTTTGAGAAGGCGCTTCCTTTAGCACAAGAGGCGGCAACAAGCAGCATTCAACATGAAAAAATCACTCATTTAATTACTGTTTCATGCACTGGCATGGCCGCACCTGGATTAGATTTATTATTACTATCTAACTTAAATCTTCCTCTTACAACCCATAGAAGTTCAGTAAATTTTATGGGTTGCTACGCCTTGTTTCATGCTTTAAAAATTGCCGATGCGTATTGTAAGGCCGATAAAAATTCGGTGGTATTAATTGTATCTGTAGAATTGTGCACCCTTCATTTTAATTTAAACAAGAGCACAGATCAAATAGCAGCAAATTTATTGTTTGGCGACGGTGCAGCAGCTTGTTTGGTAAGTGCGGTAAAACCCAACACAAACAAATACTTTAGCATAACCTCATTCTATTCAAAAGTGATTCCAAAAGGGGCAGCCGATATGGCATGGAAGATAGACGATTCTGGTTTTTTAATGACCCTCAGTGCTTACATACCTCAACTGATTGAAGAAGGCATTGGCGACATTATTGAGGAGGTATTAAGCACTGCAAAAATCAATCAAGCCCAAATTGAGCATTGGGCATTTCATCCTGGAGGCAGAAAAATATTGGATCAAATAAGAAAGGAAATGAACCTCGAGCAATCGCAATTATCATCCAGCTACGAGGTATTAAACAATGTTGGCAATCTATCAAGTGCCACCTTGGGATTCGTTTTTAACAACATCTTACAAAAAGAAGATTACAACCCAAATCAAGTTACCTTCGCTGCAGGCTTCGGTCCCGGCCTAACAGTTGAAACGATGTTATTGAATGGAGATTAATTACAAGTTTAATTTGTTTCAATATTCCTTCAACCTTCTTCAACAAATTCATTTGTGCTCCTTCCTATTTAAGGAGAAGAGATAGCCACGAAAATTATTTCCAAAAGTATATGAATAGCCTGAATTTAAATACATTCTATCAAAAGAAAATAACAATTAACCTTCAAGCTCATCAAGCAAAACGGATAATTCTAAGGTGGATATAAAACTGTTAAATTTTTTAGATTTTAATCCATCTATTAGCTTTTTATCACCTGTCCATAATTTGCCGTTCAATTCTTTAGTTAACGCAACAAATGGAACATCAGCCAAATCAATATCCTTAAGTAGTTTTTCGACCGAGCTAATTATCTTTTGGGGGATTAATCCTTCATTAATAAAGGTAATATTTTTAATAATAGCCATTTCTAATTCCTCAACTTCTAATTCAGTTAACCCAGTTAGTTTTTGAATCTTAGTGCGATGCTTATAAAGCTCATCTCTTAAAAAATCACATGAGTAAAATTGAAAATGACCTTGTGAATTTATAAGTATTTTTCCAATCCTAGACCTTGTATTTAGGATTGCACTAAAAACAATATTGGTATCTACAATTACCTTCACTTTTTATTGCTAGCTTTTTTCTTTGCCAACCAATTTTTTTTGACTTGCGCAGTGATTTTTTCAACCTTGCTCTGGGGAACTTTAAATTTTGAGGTTATCTCTTTGTACCTGGCATAATTAAGAAAATCTTGAAGATCCTCAGTATCTATTGAAGCTGGTAGCCGTATAATTACCTCTTTTGTGGTTCTTTCAATTAACATATATCAAATATAAATAAAATTTATTGTAAACATTTCAAAATCTAAATTTGCTTCTTAAAAAACGATTCACTTTAAATTAGCATAAATTTTATTAATCACTCTTCAAAAAAAGGTGATTTAGTGCAAGATCACCTTCAACTTAACGTTTGGTTAAAGTCACAAAACTCCGCATTTATAAAATTTCCAACCCAGCCAATTCATCATCCTGATTTTAACAATTAAACAAGAAGCTATAACCAAAATCCCCAACCCAATAATTAGTTATTCTGTTTGAACCCAATACTCCTTTTGCCTGCATTTGGATTTTCTTCTATTTTAAACTCTTCTACATCTTCCAAATATATTGCATGAATCATGTCGGTGGTACGTTGCGAAACCTCTAATTTGGCCAAGCGCAAATGTTGATTTTTAATCACCTCTTCAATTACCTTTCTTACATTTCTGGCATTGCCAAAAAACTTATTTTTATTTTGATGTAGTGAACTAAAATAAGCCATTAGATGCTCACTCGCTTTTTCATCGGCCACAATATTATTTCCTGCCAGCATTTTTACGGCAATTTGAAAAAGCTCATCTTGGGTGTAATCTTTAAAATTCAATTCCCTATCAAAGCGCGAGCTTAATCCGGGGTTGCTTTCTAAAAATTGTTTCATGTTATCTGTGTATCCAGCTACAATCACAATAAAATCTCCCCTATTGTCTTCCATTTTTTTAAGGATGGTTTCAATAGCTTCCTTGCCAAAATCATTTTCACCACCCTCACTCAAGGCATAGGCTTCATCTATAAACAATACACCTCCTTGTGCTTTGTTTAACACCTCAGTAGTTTTTATGGCTGTTTGTCCAACAAAACCTCCTACCAAAGTCTGCCTATCACATTCAACTAAATTACCTCGCTCTAAAATACCAAGTGCTTTATAGATTTGAGCCAATAACCTGGCAACTGTTGTTTTACCAGTTCCTGGATTACCTGTAAAAACCGCATGCAAAGAAAAACTCTGGCGCACATCCTTTCCAATCTCACGGTAAAAACGAACCAATTTAACCAACTCATCAATTTCATTTTTCACACTGTCCAGCCCAATCATGTGGTGCAAAGTGGCCAATGCTTGTTTCAGTAAATCTTCATCAATTGGAATATCTGCAATACCTTTTTTCTTAACTTCAAAAATCTTTTCAATATCTGCATGCTCAATGGTTGAGAGCTCTTCTTTGCTGAGGTCGGCAGGATTATGTGTTTGCATCAATCGCAATCCCATGTTCATCTTACTTTCGTCGATGATGGTATTTACATACCTGGCATTTCCAAACATGGCATCTCTATTTCTGTATGCCTCCACCAGTTTTTTATACAAATATTCTGATCCCGTTTGGCTCAAAACTACTCCCCTTTTTTGCATAGTAAATGTAGCAATCTGCATCAACTCCTGTGGCATGTAATCAACAAAATCATAGAACATACTGAACCTAGATTTCATACCTGGGTTCGACTCTAAAAAATTGTTCATTTCATTTGGATAGCCAGCTACAATAATGGCCAAATCGCCTTCGCCATCACTCATTTCTTTTAGTAAAATTTCAATTGCCTCCTTGCCAAAGTCTTTAGAATCATCGTTCTTTCTGGCCAATGCATAAGCCTCGTCTATAAACAAAATTCCTCCTTTGGCTTTTTTAATAATCTCTTTGGTTTTGGGTGCTGTTTGTCCAATATACTCAGCAACCAAATCGCTACGATCTACCTCCAAAACATGACCTTTGCTTAACAAGCCCAGTTGCTGGTATATTTTACCTAACATTTTTGCAACAGTGGTTTTTCCTGTGCCAGGATTGCCTGTGAATACTGCATGTAGGTTTATTTTTTCACTGTCGTCAAAACCCTTTTCTTTTCTAATCTTTAAAAAATTTAGATAAGTGGTATACTCTTTTACCTTCTTTTTGATCCCATCTAAACCAATTAAATCATCCAATTCTTTGAGCACTAAATCCATGCTCACATCTGCTGCTGATGGCACAAATGCTGCACGTGGCTTGGCTTTAGGAATTTCCAATCTTGTTTCTTCCACAAATTCTAACCCAACCTCAAATGGAATAACGGCAATAACCTGATCCATAAATAAAACACTTACCGAATAATCATCAATTCCCCAAGTGCCTTTAATTTCATTGCCCCAACCAACTGCACATTCAAACGTTTTTTCAACTGTGTTTACAAAAACCAATTTATCTACAGAACCTTTAAGCTGACCAGTATGGGTATTAAAATAAAATTGCAATTCGCAAGGCCAAATTGGTACTTCATTGATGAGGTTATCAAACTCTATTTCTATCCAAACATATCTTGTAAGTTCTGCGCTAAAAACAGAATAATACTTGCGTTCAGCTTTCTCCACATTGCTTTCCGGACCTTCGTATAAACGAATTTTGGAAATGTTTGTAAACGGATTAACTGTTTCAGTTACAATGCCTAAATCAATGATGTAAAATAAGCGCTCGGCTACTAAAATGCCATCCATCCAAGCCTCCCAACGGTAGGTTCCCTTTTTCCAATAATGACCAGGACTTTTAACACCCCATCCTTCACGAACGAAAACAATATTTTCATCCTTGGCTATCTTTTTATCTGCAGTTAAGTTGCACACCTCAGTGCCATCTTCATTGTTAACACATTTAAGATTGATCCTAAGCTCCCAATCATTTTCATCGAAAAGCTTATTAAAAAATGATAGCTCACAATAGATAAAAGTGCATTCCGATTCATCAAATACCAATCTGTATTTTTTCTCGTTATTGGCTAGCCATTCGGTTGAACCAAAAATTTTGAGGTCTCTGAATTTGTAATTTAGGAGGAGTTCTTTTGCCATAACCTTTCAATTGTATATCAATACAACAACAATTAAGTCAAAAATTGTATATTAATATTTAGCTAATAGGCCAAAACACAAAGCCCATCTATCTAAAAAACTAATAATCTGATATTTATAATTTAAATAAAAGTAGATGTTTACAAATTCTTTACTGTAATAAAAAAAAATGAACATTTGAATTGATTATTACTGTTTAAATCTTAGATTTGCAACCTTGTGAATTCAGTTCACCATGGAGAGATGGGTGAGAGGCTGAAACCACCGGTTTGCTAAACCGACGTACGTTGCAAAATGTACCGAGGGTTCGAATCCCTCTCCCTCCGCCATCTCCCGTTAATGCATGAGCAATAACGGAAAGTCAAAATAACCGATCAAGTTTTCTTGGTCGGTTATTTTTTGCCCCATAAATTACAGCATAAAATGGCATCTTATGAATAACAAGCTATTTTGCACAGATAATCTTATTTAGCCGCTTCAAAAATAGCAAATGCTTTCAAGGGTTAATATAAAAGTAACATAGTAATCAGCCTATTGGCCAATTTTAAAAAGAAATATGGTAGATAGGTTGCATAATTCACAACTATCCTTATTTTTGCACCTCCTTAAACATAGGTAATCGGGGTGTAGCGTAGCCTGGTATCGCGCCACATTTGGGATGTGGAGGTCGTAGGTTCGAATCCTGCCACCCCGACTTTAAGTAAACAGAAGCTCTTGATTTTCAAGGGCTTTTTTGTTTTACACTCCAGTTTTAGCCAGTATTTAGGCACTAATCAATACCAATTAAACTTTCTTTTGTTAAATTTGAATCAGCAATCACATATTTACATTTACCAATTACAATTATCTTCCCCGAAAATAGCAGATGAAAAAATTGGGCAAAATAACTTTATGGGCAATTTCAATCGTTGTACTTTTTTTTATACTTGTGCAAGGTTTCATTTTTTTCAACCAAGAAAAAATTGCCACAACCATTAACAATGAAATTCAAAAATCTATCAATGGAGAAATTCACATAGGTGCCATTAGCCTGAACCTAATTTACGATTTTCCAAAAACAACTTTAAGTATCAAAGATGTTTACCTGCGCGGACCAAAATACAATCAATACAAAAAAGACTTTTTAAAGATTGAAAAACTTTTTGTTAGGGTGCATTTATGGAAATTAATTAAAGGAGAAATTGATCTATCCGAAATAAGTTTAAGGAATGCAGAAGTATTTATTTTTAAAACAAAAGATGGCTATTCTAATCTCACTGTCTTTAAACAAAAGGAACAAACAGACAGCACAACTATAAACAAGCAAAAAGATGGAATTCTTGCAAATATTGAGAACATTAGCATAGAAAACACCAAAATAAATTACCAGGATTCATTGCTAGGTAAATCATTTGGATTAACATTGGTTAAAACAAAAAGCAGTGTAAAAACACTGAATAACCAATTTATAATTAACCTCAAAGGTCAGATTGATTTTTTGGGTTTGATGTTTAAAAAAGAAAAAGGAACTTTTTTAAAAAATACAAATACTGTTGTTGATTTAAACCTAGCATTTACGCCTAGCAAAAAAAGTTTAAAAATATCGGAATCAACCATAGGCTTAAAATCTGGGGTAGTTAACTTAAACGCCTTATTTAAATTTGAAAAACCACTTTGGTACCAATTGGATATTAGCAGTGAATCAATTGAAGCCACAGAAGGTATAGGTGTTTTAACCGAATCCATTCAAAAGAAATTAAGTAAATTTAACGTTTCTGGCATGGTAGCTACCAAAGTGCTGGTACATGGATTTTCCATACCTGGCATACAACCATCGGTGAAGGTTAATTTTAAAACCAATAAGGCAAGTGCCTTTTTAATGAACAAATACCACTTCAATGAATTAGCCACAATAGGCTATTTTACCAATCAAATTGACGGTTCATT
>CAMCJW010000015.1 GCA_945875195.1 Chitinophaga pinensis
TAGCGTAGGAAGAACCTTACTCAAATCCAGTTTATCCTTAGGAGCGGCTATTGGCTCGTTTCTCTTGCTAAATAGTATGTATGAGCGAAATAATGTGTCTGATTTTGGGAAAATTGGCATTTCAATAGGAATTGGGTTAACCCTAAATATGGTTATTAACTTGAGCCTCCCTGATAAACCAAATCACAAAATGGAAGAAGGTTGGGAAATTAAAGTCATAAAAGAATAAAAGTTTTTTTAGATTTGTTTAAAATAGACAAATGAATAGGATTAAGTTTTTTGTAGAAAAACATGTTTTTGGCGTTTGTTCCTACTTGGGAGAGAAATTTGGCATTTCTTCTAGCAAGATTAGGCTTTATTTTATTTATACTTCATTTATTACTATGGGTTCGCCAATAATTATTTATTTGGTAATGGCTTTCTGGATTAATATCAAAAAATATACAAAGTCGAAAAGAAACAATCTGTGGGAAATATAAATAGTTGAAAAATTGAACCGAGCAAGAATCATTTTAATTGTATTAAGTATTTATATTTTTGCTGCCTTTGGATGGTGGACATACGCACATTGCAACAATAGCAGAATCATTTACCTACAACAAAAGGATGTGCTGGAAATGCGCTGTTACAAGGCCACATTTGATATTCAAGGCGCTATTAACCAAGATCTTTTTGAAGATACTCTTGGACTCTCAAAATTTTTTGCTGTAAATTACCCAGATTTAGAGGTGGTTTATGTAAATGTAAACGACCCACTAAACAATTTCATGGTTAGGCCAACTTTGCAGAGTTACCAAGACCTAGAAAGCCTCTATAATAGAAAGTTGAGCATGTACATTGCCGAAGGAATAGTGATGATTTTATTGCTTTTGTGGGGCATTTTCGTAATTTTTAGGAGCTTTAGAAAGGAGTTGTTCTTAAAAAAACTTCAAGGCAATTTCCTACTCTCTATTACCCATGAACTAAAAACGCCTATTACCGCTATTAAGCTCTATATGGAAACTCTTTTGAAGAGAAATATCAATGCCGAACAGATGCGCACCATAGCTGATAATTCTTTACAAGAAACACAGAGGTTACAAGATTTGGTGGAGAAGTTATTGCTTTCGGCGCAATTGGAGAGTCACAAATATACGCTCAACAAGCAATCAATCAACCTAAGTGAATTGGTGAACGAGATTTTAATAAATTTCAATAATACCAGACCTGATCAGCAGAAAATTGAAGCAATTATTCAAGATCAGGTGATTATTATGGGCGACCCCAACGCTCTAGAAATGATTATCAATAACCTGCTTTCAAATGGATTAAAATATGGCGGGGCAGATAGCTTATTAAAAGTTACTTTGGATCAAGTTAACAAAGAAACTATATTGTGTATTTCTGATGAAGGTGATGGAATTAGCGATGAGGACAAAAAATTGCTGTTTAATAAGTTCTACAGAATAGGTGATGAAAACACCCGTAAAACAAAAGGCACTGGTTTGGGGTTATTCATTGTTAAGAATTTAGTTACATTGCATGGTGGTATCATTTCTGTGAGCGATAATCATCCAAAAGGAACAAAATTTAAGATTAAATTACATTCAAATGCAGAATAGAATATTATTAGTTGAAGACGAAGTTCATTTGCAACATGCTATCAAGTTAAATCTTGAATTAGAAGGCCACCAAGTGCAGATTTGTGGCACAGGCAATGAGGCTGTAAAAACTTTCCGTGAACAAAAATTTGACCTAGTGGTGCTAGATATCATGCTGCCCGAAATGGACGGATTAATGGTATGCGAAAACATTAGAATGTACGACCAAAATATCCCTGTGCTTTTTCTTTCAGCTAAAAATACCCCTGCAGATAGAATAGCTGGGCTTAAAAAAGGGGCAGATGATTATTTAACCAAACCTTTTGAATTGGAAGAACTTATTTTGCGCATCAATATATTGATTGAAAGAAGCAGGCAAATTAAAACCACCAATGAAAATAAAGTGCCCAAGTTATTTCATTTTGGCAGCAACTGGATAAACTTTGAAAACCATGAAGCCAATGGCATTTCTGGTCAGTTTGAATTAACCAAAAAAGAATTAATGTTGATGCGTTTACTTATCGAAAACAAAAATCAAGTAGTTAGTAGAGAACACATTTTAAAAGTGGTTTGGGATTACACTGTTATACCAAACACAAGAACCATTGATAATTTTGTTTTGGCACTTCGCAAGTATTTTGAGGTTGACCCCAAAGCGCCAGTTTATATTCAATCGGCTAGGGGAATTGGGTACCGCTTTGCAGTGCCCGAATTAAAAGAGGCTCAGTCTTAGTTCAACTACAACCCCAATTCTTTGCTCAAAAATTTAGCCGTATGGCTCCTTTTTGATTTACATACCTCTTCTGGAGTACCAACGGCTATAACCTCACCACCATATTTTCCTCCCTCCAAACCAATATCAATAATATGGTCTGCTACCTTGATCATGTCTAAGTTGTGCTCAATTACCAAAACGGTATTGCCTTTGTTTACCAGTTTTTGCAAAACTTCTAAAAGTACTTTAACATCCTCAAAATGCAAACCAGTTGTAGGTTCATCCAAAATATAAAAAGTATTTCCTGTATCTCTTTTGCTTAATTCTGTAGCCAACTTCACTCTTTGAGCCTCTCCACCGCTCAGTGTGGTGCTCTGCTGGCCTAAGGTTATATAACCTAACCCAACATCATTCATTGCCTCAATTTTTCTTAAAATATGCGGGGTATTTTCAAAAAAATGAACAGCTTCTTCAATGGACATGTTTAACACATCATTGATGCTTTTTCCTTTAAACCTCACCTCCAATGTTTCTCTATTATAACGTTTGCCATTGCAAGTTTCGCATTTCACATAAACATCAGGTAAAAAGTTCATTTCTATGCTTCTCATTCCCGCTCCTTGGCAGGTTTCGCACCTGCCTCCTTTTACATTAAACGAAAACCTTCCTGGCTTATATCCTCTTATTTTTGCTTCTGGTAAATTGGCAAATAAGTTTCTAATGTCGCTAAATACTTCCACATAAGTTGCAGGATTGCTGCGCGGTGTTCTACCTATAGGACTTTGATCTATGTCTATAACTTTATCTACATTTTTAAGCCCTTTAACTTCTTTGTATGCAAGTGGCTTTTGGTGTGATCCATAAAAATGCTGACGAAGGATAGGGTATAGGGTTTCATTGATTAATGACGACTTGCCGCTGCCACTTACACCTGTTACGCAAATAAACTTACCTAATGGAAAACTAACATCTATGTTTTTTAGGTTATTCCCATTAGCCCCTTTAATATCTAATGATTTTCCATTTCCTTTTCTTCGCTCTTTGGGTATTTCAATAGACTTTGTTCCATTTAAATATTGGGCAGTAATTGAATTCGATTTCAAGATATCTTGCATGGTACCTTGAGCGGCAATATGTCCGCCATGCACCCCAGCACCATACCCGATGTCCAAAATGAAATCACTCTCTTCCATCATGTCTTTGTCGTGTTCAACCACAATAACGCTGTTTCCAAGATCACGCAGTGCTTTTAATGAATCAATCAACCTATTGTTATCCCTTTGGTGCAAACCAATACTTGGTTCATCCAAAATATAAAGAACACCAACCAATTGAGAGCCAATTTGCGTAGCCAATCTTATGCGCTGAGCTTCGCCACCACTGAGGGTTTTGGCTGGCGAATTGAGGGTTAAATAATCAATCCCAACACCTCTTAAAAATGAAATCCTGCCTCTAATTTCTTTCAGTATTTCTGTAGCAATAATCTGTTGTTTGCTATCTAGTACTTTTTCAATCTGTTTGAACCAATCTCCTAAAATTCCAATTTCCATTGAAGCCAATTCAGCAATATTTTTATCACCAATCCGATAATTGAGTGCTTCCTTTTTTAGCCTTGCGCCATGACATTCCGGACAAGGCTGAATTTCCATAAATTCTTCAGCCCACTTATAAATCGAGTCATAACTTTTTTCATGGTAATGCCTTGTTATGATATTTACCAAACCTTCCCAATTACTGTTATAGTTTTGGGTATAACCACTGCTGTATTGAAATGGCACCACCAGGGGTTCGTCGCTACCATGAAGAATAGCCTCTAAGGCCTCTTTTGAAAACTTCTCAATAGGATCAGCGAAAGAAAATTTATACCTTTTTCCTAATTCTCTTAATTGCAAAAATGTCCAATTTTCTCTTGCCTCGCCCAATGGGGCAAAACCACCCTTGTTGATACTTAGTTTTTTATCTGGAACAATAGCATTCTCATCAATAATACTTTTAACCCCTAATCCATCGCAAATTGGGCATGCACCGTAGGGCGAGTTAAAGGAAAAAGTATTAGGTTGAGGCTCATCGTAACTGATGCCACTTATTGGATCCATTAAAAATTTACTGTAGTGGTAAACTTTTTCATCTGAATTATCTAGAAGTACCAAGGTACCCTTTCCCATTTTTAGTGCACTCTTTACGCTTTCTCCAATTCTAAAACGAGCACCTTTGGAAGATTCAATGCGATCAACTAAAACTTCTATATCGTGGATCTTATACCTATCAGCTTGCATTTTAGGGGTGATATCAAGCACAGTACCATCAAGGCGTACCTTTGTGAAGCCTTGCTTCCTTATTTGCTCAAATAGCTCTCTGTAGTGCCCTTTCCTGCCCTTTACTAGAGGAGCCAATATTGAAATTTTCCTATTTTCAAATTTGCTAACAATTGAAGTAACAATTTGCTCCTCGGTAAACTTTACCATTTTCTCGCCAGAAACATAGCTATATGCATCTGCTGCCCTTGCATACAAGAGCCTCAAGAAATCATAAATTTCGGTAATAGTGCCTACGGTAGAGCGAGGGTTTTTGTTAACAGTTTTTTGTTCAATGGCAATAACGGGCGATAGCCCGTTTATCTTGTCAACATCGGGTCTTTCCATATTGCCTATGAACTGGCGAGCATAAGCGGAGAAACTTTCCATATAACGGCGCTGTCCTTCTGCAAAAATTGTATCAAACGCCAATGAAGATTTACCACTTCCACTTAATCCAGTAATAGTTACAAGCTTATTTCTTGGAATATTTACATCAATATTTTTAAGATTATGTTCACGAGCACCTAAAATCTCAATCACATCTTCATTTTCAATAACTGCAGAAATAGAATTGATTTTAGTGTCTGATGCAGTTGCTTTTATTTGCTTTTTTGCCATTCTAGTATACTTACTGCAAAGAAACAAAGAAATGAATGTTTTGTTACCACTTACAAAAGATATTTATTTAAACCTGCTATTTCTTAAATACAGCAAACCGCTATATGTAGCCTTTCATCTTATAAACCAACAAGCCTATCCATTCTTTTACGAGGTAAGTCCATGTTTGGAATCCACCATAATTAGGTAAAAGTGTATTTAAAACAGTGTTTTTACTGCGAATACTTCTAGGATCGGTTGAATATCCATCCACGTTAAAACCTTGCTTTTCAAAACAGGCTAGCGCTCTTCTCATGTGATATCCAGCTGTAACCAATAAATACTTTTTGTTCTTAAAATTTGGGTCCTTTTTTTCAAGCATCCTTGCTGTATATGCTGCATTTTGGTAGGTGTTAATGGATTTGGTTTCAATCATAATCGCACTATCTGGAATGCCGCATTTTACCATAAATGTTTTACTCATTTCAGCTTCGGGTTCATACGCCCCAAAAATAGTATCTGCCCCTCCGGTATAGATTATTTTATCTGAAATTCCTCTCTTGAAAAGATCAATAGACTGGAGCATCCTATCGGTACCATCATTAAAAACAACCCTCAACTGACCATCCACATTATAATTTGAAACAAAACCAGAAGGTATAATAATTGCATCATACTGGTTTTTTTTGCTTAAAGCTATTGGTTCAACCTCATACAACCCCATTACTGATTGTGAAAGCCAAGGATTCGTAAAAAAAACCAACAAGCCAAATGCCCACCAAAAATAACTCTTTATTTTTGTGAAAGCGAAGATCAAAAAAAGGATAATAATTAGGCTCATCGGGGCAACAAGTGCAAATAAAATCTTCGACAAAAAATAGAACATAACTAGCTATTAAAAAATTGGTAATAAATAATGCATGCCAACATCCCTATAAATAACAATTCCTTCAACCACCTTCTTTGTGAGCGAATAAAATAATTTGCCAATAAATAGCACAAGGAAATAGACATAAAAGTTAAACCAAAAACATACCCTTGGTTTTCTGCAAATACAGATACGATGCCGAACAATAAAAGCACCAAAATTATCAGCTGAATTCGTCGGCTTTTTACCTTGTTTCTTAAAAATTTTGCTTGTAAATGAATGAGCGAAAAAACGAAAGCTGGAATGATAAAAAACCATATTATCCCTTCCTCCATTGAAATACCTATTGGGTTAAAATAACTTTTTATAAACGAGTATTCAAACGATACTAAGAAGTCCTTTAAATGGTCGGTTATATAAAACAAAACACCCAAAAAATAGGCTGGAACTATAATACCTATAATTGCCACAAGCCAGTATCTTAAGTTAAAGGATGTCATGTACAAAACACTGATTAAAATGAAAGGCAAATAAATGATTAAATCATAATCCAATAATATTCCCAACCCCAATAGCATGCCTGCATCAAAAACAAGGAATAAAGGTTTAGGCGATTCATAAAGGAAACACAAACGATTAAATAAAAGTATTAAAAAAGTATTCGCCAATAATTGCGGCGATAGCTGTATTTGCTCTGGATAAATGCTATTTAACAAAATATAAAACAAACCAGGCATTACACTATTCTTGTATAGAATATCATGTGAACTGCTAATGTAATTGATTAAAAATGCCTGCAAAAAAATAAATAAACTTGCAATAACCTGGCCCTGATATTTAAAAAGCTGGTTTGTTTTTAACCAATCAAAAATAATGTCAGCAAAAGGGGTATTGATTATTGGCTCCATTGGTGCCAAAACAAAAAACGAACTCATTCTTATTAGAATGGTAAATAAAATTAACCCAAAAAGCGAAAAAACAGAATTTGATCTAAATAATTCTAACACAACAAAATCTTTTAAAAGGTTAAACGCATTAAAGTAAATTGCTTATCCTTAATTGTGGCTCCAATCATTGTATTAATGCCAGTTTGCTTGCATTCACTTGGTATCAATGCCACACTAAAATTACTTGATTTAACGGCAATTCTTTCCTCAGATTTTCCTTGATAGTTAACATTATGTGCCATAATATTCCCATCCTTATCAAGCTCCGAATTATAGAGAACAAAAATGTTGTCCTGAGTAGGTATAGTAGTTACCCCAGATATATAGCCCCCATCACCAACAGAACTTTGCCTTTTTCTAATGATGTCGCCAAAATGAAAACTACCATCTTTATTAATTGAAAACAAAGCAACATCGTCATAATTGTATGTAATTCTTATTCCTTCCTGTGGCATATTGTTCATGTAATAATTATAACGCTGTTCAACTCTGGTGTACTTTTCAGCCACCAAAAATATGCCACCATCACTTCTTGGTACCAATTTTCTGATATAAAAATTCTTCAAATCGGGATTCTTTTTCTCAATTTTACCACCTGTAGCTTTTTGAAGTATAGCCACATCAATAGGCGCAGCAAATTTCTCCTCGGTGCTGCGTTTTGGAATACTAAATCGTTCAAAAAAATACCCATTTACTTCGCTTTCACTACTTGCAGAGTAAAAGCCCAAAACAGAAATTGTTTGATTGAAATTATTGATACTTAATGCTAACTCTTCAATAAAAATATTTTCATTGCCAATATCGTATGAAAGCATCCTATCCTCTGCAGGGTAAAATGCATAAAGAAAGAAATCTCGGCTATCTGCTTTTTTACCACCCACCTTTGCGGGAAAATCAATTAATACAAAGGCATTTCCATTATTGTCAGACTCAAAATTGGTAATAAAAACATCTTCTGGGCGCTCATTGAGTGTAAATTGCTTTCCAAATTGCTGTTGCATTTGATCATTGTAGCCATATAAATTCAATTTACACTCTCCGGTATTGGCACTTTTAGTTAAAAACATCACCAAAACTTTGCCCTTATTTGCACTTGTTTTAATTTGAATCTTTCTTTTTTCAATAAACTGTGCTGAACTAAAGGTGCATATCACATTGGGTGATCCAATAGCTTTTAACGCTGCATCTACTTTTTGATCCAATATATCTATGTTACCTGTTTGAACATTTTTAGCACTGATAAAAATATGCAATTCACCATTGACTAAGAGCACCCTCTCAATATTGCCATTGATGCTAATAGGGGCCGGAACACTGAGATCTAATGTTAAATTGGTTTTGTACTTTTCAAGAATTACATCACTTGAAAAATCTGCATTTTTACAGCGCAAAACAAATATGCCAGCAGCACTTTCTCCCACTATTTGTGAATACAAATTGCGCTGTTTTATCTTCTGAGGATTACCCCATTCAACGGTCTGACTAAATGTATTTACACCTAGCAATAAAAAGAGAAAAATAAAAACCGATCGAAATGCCATTAATTTGCAATGTAATTCAAAAAAGCGAAGATACTTTTTCCACACTATTTTTGAATACAAAATTATTCCATGGGACGAGTAAAATTATTTGATACGGCAAAAAAGAAAGAAGCAGCAGTTTTGGTTGGAGTAATTAATAAAGACCAACGTTTAGAGCAGGCGCAAGAATATTTGGAAGAATTGGCATTTTTAGTGTTTACGGCCGGAGGCGTTGTTGAAAAACAATTTCAACAACGATTAAACTATCCAAACCCTCGCACCTTTATTGGCGAAGGAAAATTGGAAGAAATAGCTGAATACGTAGTTGCTCATGAAATTGACATGGTTGTTTTTGATGATGAACTCAGCCCCTCTCAATTGCGAAACTTGGAACGTACACTCAAGTGCAAAATTCTTGATAGAAGCAACCTCATACTAGATATTTTTGCTAACAGAGCCAAAAGTGCTCAAGCAAAATACCAAGTAGAATTGGCTCAAGCCCAATATTTGTTACCAAGACTAACCCGTATGTGGACTCACTTAAGCAAAATGAAAGGTGGCATTGGAATGAAAGGTCCAGGAGAAACTGAAATTGAAACCGATAGGAGAAATTTAAGGGAGGTTATAGTAAAATTAAAAGAACGCCTTGATACCATTGACAAACAGGCTGCTACCCAAAGAAGAAACAGAGATGCCAAAACACGAATTTCTTTAGTGGGATACACAAATGTTGGAAAATCAACCATCATGAATTTATTATCCAAGAGCGATGTGTTTGCTGAGGATAAATTATTTGCTACCCTAGATAGCACCGTACGAAAAGTAGATTGGCCAGGCGCTTCATTCCTTTTGAGCGATACTGTTGGCTTTATAAGAAAATTACCCCATCAATTAGTAGAGTGTTTTAAATCAACTTTAGATGAAATAAGAGAGGCCGAGATACTTTTACATATTGTAGATGTTATTCACCCTTCATTTGAAAATCATATTCATGTGGTAAATGAAACCCTAAAGGAAATTGGTGCCTTAAATAAAACTGTGATTTTGGTTTTTAATAAAATTGATCAGTTAAAAGAGCCTTTTATTCTTGGCGATGAAACCATTGAAAGCAAACAAGAATATATTGACCAATTAAAGAAATCATGGATGGCCAAGGAAAATAACCCAGCCATTTTTATTTCAGCAAGTAAGAAACTAAACATTGATGAACTCAAGGAAAAAATCCTTGAAGTAGTAAAATTGGATCAGGCCAAAACTAAAATTAAGCCCAAATTCGAACACTAAAAGATAGCTATTGAGCTATTTCAAAGCCTCAAATTTTGCGCAATTTCTCTTGTAAATATTTTTTGCCAATATTAACATAATGGCTTCAGAGTTATTGGTAGCTTTTCCTACAACTTCAGGGGTATTGTTCCCAGCAACCATGGCTGTATAAACAATATTCTCTTTCCAGGTATAAATGTTTGAACCAACTGTTATTACTTTTATTGGCCCTTGTTCCTTAAAGGTGATGTTTTGCTCTTCTGTTTCAAAACTACTTCCATTTGGGTACATCACTCTGGCAGTAAATAAATCATTTCTGTCTGCATTGGTTCTGGTAATCCTGCACGGACAAGAGCCAATGTATTGAGATTCTGCCACCCTATCTGTTACAATATTTCTTATTTTCCATTGACCGCCTTCATTCACTAATGTGTGAGAAGAATAGGCATACACGTCAGCCAATACTGTGGTATCTTGAGTATATTTTAGGTTGATGATTGCTGAAATATTTGCCAAATTATTTACCGTTTGATTGAAAACAACCTTGGTAATGGTTCTATTACCTTTAATGTTTAAATCCTTGGTAGCTTTCATATCACGCAAAGCCTCCTCCGTATTCCACCTAACAGTTTTTACCCTGCCATCAACATTTTCGGTATTTCTCACAAATAAGAAATCAGCACTTAAGAATTTGGTAACCTGATCCAAATTTGGAGAAGACGAGTTGAAGTAATTGTTTAGGTTGGCGTAATATTCATTCAAAACCTCTGTGGCACTTAAAACCTTTTCAGCTGGCTTTTGCGCTGCTGCAACTGCCGGAGGAGGTGGTGGAATGGTTTGTTTCTTTGTGTTTTGACCAAAACTAAGAAACACGCCCACAAAGGTAAAAAGAGATAGTAGTACAATCTTTTTCATATTGATTTTTGCTTAAAATATTTGCAGGTGGCAAGATGGGAAATTACCTAATAAAATCAAAACAAATTTATGAAACTGTGAAAAGTTGTAGGCTTATGTTGGGGGAAGTGGCATAATTAATTATTTTCGCAACATCTCATCAAATGAACGCTCATACAAACAATATCGAATTAAGTGTAGTAATGCCCTGTTTAAACGAGGCAGAGACTATTGAAGTCTGCATCAAAAAGGCCTTACAATGGATGGATGCCAATTCTGTGGTTGGTGAAGTTGTAATTGGCGACAATGGCAGTACAGATGGCTCTCAAAAAATGGCGGAAGACTTGGGTGCTCGTGTAATTGCGGTTCCAAGAAAAGGCTATGGCAGCGCACTAATGGGTGCCATAGAGGCCGCTAAAGGCAAATACGTAATTATGGCCGATAGCGACGATAGTTATGATTTTTCAAATCTTAGCCCTTTTATCAACGAACTTCGAAACGGCAAAGATTTGGTAATGGGAAATCGCTTTTTAGGCGGTATTGAAGAAGGAGCAATGCCTTTTCTTCACAGATATTTAGGTAATCCTGTATTATCATTCATTGGCCGTTTATTTTTTAAATGTCCCGTAAGCGATTTTCATTGCGGATTAAGAGGATTTAGACAAGACATTGTAAATGTGCTCGATTTAAGAACCACTGGAATGGAGTTTGCAAGCGAAATGGTTGTAAAAGCCACCATTTTTAAACTCAATATCTCAGAAGTACCAACCAAACTGAGTAAAGATGGTAGAAGTAGACCTCCACATTTAAGAACTTGGAGAGACGGTTGGAGGCATCTAAGATTTTTGTTGATTTATAGTCCGAGGTGGCTTTTTTTATACCCTGGTATCTTTTTAATGTTAATTGGTATTGCAATGAGTTTACTTATCGTTAGGGGACCAATAGGCATTTTTAACCATATCTATTTTGATACCAATACCCTTTTATATGCCGGTGCGTGTATAATTGTGGGGTATCAAGCCTTGAGTTTTGGCATTTTTACAAGAGTTTACGCCATACAAGTTGGCTTTCTTCCTGCAAAAGAATCACTATCCAAAGCAAATGAATTTGTTACCCTTGAATTGGGTTTAATCATTGGCATCATCGTTTTTCTTTCTGGCATGGGAGGTACATTCTATTCATTGTATGTTTGGGGTGAAAGTAATTTTGGCCAATTAGAATACTCTCGAATGTTAAGAATAGTAATTCCAAGTGTTGTGGCCATTATTCTTGGTTTGCAAACCATTTTCTCTAGCTTCTTCCTAAGCGTACTTTCAGTAAACAAAAAATAGTGGTTAATTTTTTATGAAAGCACTAGATAAATATCTTCAAAATGCCCGCATTAACAAAGCCAAACAATTTATCAATAGCGGCGATACCGTTCTCGACATTGGTAGTGTAGATGGCGTAATGTTCAACTCCTGGAAAGGGCTTATTTCGAAAGGTATTGGGATCGACCCAACCCTTAAACAAAAAGTAGAAACGGACCTGTATACCCTTTACCCCGGCTATTTCCCTCAAGACTTACCTAAAGGGGAGCAATTCAATGCCATCACTTTATTAGCAGTACTTGAGCACATTCCAACTCAACAACAAAATCAATTGGCATTAGATTGTTTTCATTTTTTGAAGCCAAAAGGTAAATTAATTATAACAGTTCCTTCGCCTCAAGTTGATCAAATTTTAGAAATTTTACTCAAGTTAAAGCTTATTGAAGGCATGAGTTTGGAGGAACATTATGGCTATAAACCGTCTGATACCGAAACAATATTTTCAGCCCCTCAATTCAAATTGTTTTACAAAGAAAAATTTCAATTAGGACTCAATAATTTATTCGTTTTTGAACGTTTGTAAAAACTTTAATATTAATAATAACCATGGAAGTTAATACTTTATCAGAAGCTAAGGTTAGTGTTTTAATGGATGCAAGAAATGCCGACAATGGCTTTTGGGAAGCTATTCATCAATTCTTAGGAAAAACAAAACAAGATGTAGAATTGCTAATTATTGTTAGCCAATCTGCAAGCAATAAAAACAGCCTAGATTGGATCCAAAAAGGCAAAATCAAAGAACTTTTATTTGATAAAACTAAATCACTCAATTTAAATTTTGCTCATTTATTAGAACAAGCTTCAGGTGCAAATACAATAGTTGTTTACCAGCAATTAGCTAGCCCTGGTAATTTGATACAAGCGTTTCAAGCCAATAAAAAGATGTTTTCGCCCAATTTGCTTTTAGTTGGGTCACAAAATCAAGTTTCAAAAGGGAGCAAACAATCTATTCCGCTTGGCATTAAAATTGGCAACAGTTTAACTCGTTTGTTTACACCTGTTCATCAAACAGATGCATACAGTGGTATTTTGGCCGGTAAAACTGCTAGCATCCAAAATTACTTTAACAATGAATTGGCCGCCGGTGATAATTACCTTCAAACCTTATCATTGGCAAGCTCCTATAAAATTGCAACAAATGAAATTGCAATTCCTGCCGAAAATAGACCTTCATTATCCTTTGTAAAATTACTTTCGAGCGTATTTACTTTGCGTTATAATTATTTTGTTAAAGATGCTTTCTGGCAAATAAAAAATAAACAAAATAACTGGAGTGATGGCAATCACCCCATATACCGATTTGCCTATTTCGCAGTATTCCTCATAGCACTTTTTACCATGCCTTTGCTCAGCCAAGATTTTGGTAGCACTTGGGATGAAAAGGCACACAATGATTACTCCCAATTAGCTTATAATTACCTGAGCACTTTTGGTTCAGACACGGCTGCATTGGCTGAACCAACTAATAGTGCTGATTACATAAGGCAAGCGTACAGATTTTACGGTGAACAAATGAATACCATTGCTGCCTTTACCTACAATTGGTTGGGCACAGGTGTTTATGAAACTAGGCATTTTATTAATTCTCTATATGGGTTAATTGGCCTCATTTTTGTTTCGCTAATTGCATACGAATTAGCAGGCTGGCGAGCTGCTCTCTTGGCCATGTTATTTATGTACCTGAACCCCGGCTGGTTGGGTCATAGTATGAACAACCCCACTGACATACCATTTGCAACAGGTTTTGCTTTTGCGGGTTACTTTATTATTAAAGTAATGCGCTCTTTGCCAAAACCAAAATTTAGAGATTTATTTTGGTTGGCTGTTGGCATTGGTATTGGTTTGGCATCACGTGTGGGAGCTTTTTTAATTGTTGCTTATTTAGCGCTTTTCTTAGGTGTAAATTGGCTCGATAAACTAAAAAGTAAGGATGGTAAAGCAATGGCATTGATTATACCATATGCAAAATTACTGTTGCTTGTTTCTATTATTGGATACCTAGTTGGAATTCTAATATGGCCTTACGCATTAGACAACCCATTTACTCATCCTATTCAAGCTTTTACTAAAGCGTCTGAAAATGCTTTCTACACAAATAATGTTGAATTATTTGAAGGCAATAGAATGTATATGATTACTAGCGCTCCTTGGTATTATGTCTTTAAATTCCTTGGCATGGGTAACCCACTTTACCTTATTTTAGGTTTATTTTTGGCTATTACCTTATTTTCACCATTGAGCAAAAAAATTGGCCTTGGAAATTGGTTGATGTTGGTATTCATGACCTTCTTTCCAATCTTATATGCCGAGTACAGTAATCTAAATTATTACAATGGATGGCGCCATTACTTATTTATCCTTCCATTTGCTGTTCCTTTGGCAGCAATTGCATTTGATTATTTATTTACATTGAAAAAGCCTATTGCATTAAGTGCTGCAATTTTATTAGGCGCACTATATGCTAAACCAGCAATTTGGATTGTGATGAATCATCCCAATGAATATGTTTATTTTAACGAATTGGTGGGAGGCATAAAAGGAGCATACGGTGACTATGAAACCGATTATTACAGCAATTCGTGCAGAGAAGCTGCAGAGTGGATAGCCAAAAAACATCCAAATGATACGTTGGTAATAGGTATAAACAATGAAACAACCACTGCTTCCTACTGGGCAAAACAAATTAATCCAAGACTAAACTTTGTATGGACCAGGGAAACAGAAGAACAAAAATTAGCCTGGGACTATCTCATTTTAACCAGCAGAACTTTCTCTAAAAGCGAACTAGAAAATGGTTCATTCCCACCTAAAGGAACTGTATATACAGTTGAAGCAGACGGTGTACCGCTAGCAGCAGTAATTAAAAGAGAAAATTACAGTATGCCCTTAGGGTATTTGGCCACAGATAAACAAAATTTTGATTCTGCTATTTACTATTTTGAAGACGCAGTAAGGTATGCCCCTAAAGACGAAGAAACATGGCGTATGTTAGGGTTTTCACTGATAAATAAAGGACGTTTAGACAGTGCAGAAACCATGCTTAAAAAGGCCATTGAAATCTATCCTGAGAATTTTACTGCATATAGCAATTTAGGACTGGTTTATTTTAATAGAAAAGAGTTCAAAAAAGCAACTGAGGTTTTTGCTAAAAGTACTCAGTACAAAGAAAATGTAACAGAGAGTTGGTATTACTCTGCACTAGCATATTTAAATCTTGGCGATTACCAAAATGCCATTAAACAGCTCGAAATGGCCGTTAAACACAATGCAAACATTCCAGAAGTTTATTACTATTTAGCCAAATCTTATGCTGCCACTGGTAGCCTTCAGAAAGCAGCAGATAATTATCAAATTGCTTTGAGCATGAACCAAAATAATGCCCAAGCTTGGGGAGAATTAAGTGAAGTATTTACTAAATTAAATCAGCCAGAATATGCAAAACAATGCATGGATAGGTATAGGGCATTGGTTGGTAATTAAGGCCTGAACCTTCATTTATTAACAGCATTTTTTAAGATTGTCTATTTTTAGCTTAAAGCCGAATCTCTTAAATACCTAAGGATTCGGCTTTTTTATAAAGTAACAATTTCGTAACTTTAGCGTAATCCACCATTCTACCAATCAAAGCCTCTGCAAAGACAAGGCTTTTTCGCATTAGTTTCGTAGGTGATGATACTGATCAATAAATACGAGCCCATCATTTCAATTGATGATGCATTCATGCAATGTGTGCAAGAGCAAGTGGAACTTTGCAAAATTTATGAGTTCATTGATCTTCCTGACAATATCAGAAATATTGAAAAAGTAAACAGTGCAATTTTAAGAAATTACTATAGCAATGCTCTTGATAACAATTTATTAGAAATAAAAACGGTAAAATACCTAATAAATAAAAATCTACGCGCATCTAACATAGCTGAGCGAGCCGTAGAGCAGTTTCAAAAAGCAGAACAATTTATTAATGAGCAATTACAAGAATCATTAAGCATTGCTTTCTTATATCAAATTGAAAAGATTTTAATTGAAGAGCTATATCAAAACAGTGGTGAAATAAATTTATTCTCCTCACAAATGAGCAAGATTCCTGAACGTTTATCGATGGAAACAGAAATTGAGCTAGAGAATTTATTCGAATTTTTGAATAACGATACAGAATTTCATCCAATCATTCAAAGCTGGATGCTACATTTTAGAATCATATCGCTCCCGCTGTTTAGTGAGGCAAAATCTAAATTTGCAAGCTTGATACAATTATTTTGGTTGAGAAAACACAATATGGATATGTTCGGTTTAATGAGTCTTGACCATGAGATTTATATCAACAAAGCAACATATGACCAAATAGTAAACAAAGCAATCCAAGGGGAAGAAAACGGCCTAAATGAACAAATAGCATTTGGTTTGCAACTTCAACAAATACAATTAGGAAGGTTAAAGGATTTGTTCAGGTCGTATTTCCGAAACCAAATTGATTTTGAGAAATTGAATCCCCGCCAAAAAAACATCATGAACTATGTTTTTGAAAGAGGCTACAAATTAAAAGAAATTGATGACAGCATCTTGAACAAGAGACAAAAACTCATTATGTATATCATACAACATAGGGGTTTTATCTCTACTAAAGAACTTGTTAATGAATTTGATTGCAATAGAAAAACCATTCAACGTGATTTCCAATTGTTACTGGATTTAAACTTAGTAAAGTCTATTGGTGCAGGTGCTGGCTTAAGGTACAGCATCAACCTCCATGAAAACGGAAATCCGCAGCTGGAAAAATACCAGGCGGATTTCGTTCATCAAAATTCTTTGGATACTGTTATTGAAAACGAAGAACTATAATTCGTCTTCGTTGTAAAAGTAATCCTCGTTGGTTGGGTAATCTGGCCAAATCTCATCAATGGTCTCAAAAGGTTCGCCATCATCTTCTAACTCCTGCAGGTTTTCAATAACTTCCAAAGGCGCACCCGAACGAATAGCATAATCTATCAATTCGTCTTTTGTTGCAGGCCATGGTGCATCGTCAAGGTAGGAAGCAAGTTCTAATGTCCAATACATAGTAATTCTAATTAATTTTGACGCGAATTTATAAAAAGCTTCGACTTATTAAGTAAGTTTTTAAAATTCTTTGTGATTTTAACAAAACTTATTGACTATCAATTGATTCATTTAGTTTTTTTCTGTCAGTTTTTCCATTTTCCGTTAATGGAATAGCATTTATCACTCTGAATTGTCGAGGAACTTCATTTTTAAAATCAAGATTTTGCAATTTTATCACAATATCTTGAAACTGCAATTCATTGAATTCTTCCTCCAAAACTAAAATTACTTGCTCACCAAAAACTGGGTGCAAAATGCTACTGATGGCAAAATGTTTTTTTATTGGAAGTGGTATCATATACGAAATTACTGACTCAATGGCTTCAGGATTTACCTTAATTCCACCAGAATTAATGATAAAGTCTGTTCTGCCCAAAAGTTTAAATTGCCCATTATCTATTACCATTGCCATATCATGAGTCACCAATTCTTTTTCCAAAATCGGACTCGAAATACAAATACACAAATCCTCGTTTATCCTTATTTGATGTGGCGGTATAACCCTAAAACCAAGGTCGGTATTTATCTTTTTCAATGCAATGTGGCTTAAGGTTTCAGTCATCCCGTATGTATGGTAGGTTTTATTGTTTTGCCCTACTAATACCTGAACCAAACTCTCAGGTATGGCTGTTCCTCCCATTAAAACATTTTTTATCTTTTGGTACTTATTTTTTGAAAAAGACGAATGCAATAATTGCATTGGAACAAAAGATGCAAAGGTATATGGATGTTCTTCCTCAATGGCAGCAAAAATAGCCCACTGTGGCTCCATAATGGTTATTGGACAATCTAATATCAGTGCCCTCACCAACATCATCGCTCCTCCAACAAATTTTGCATTTAAACACATAAGAATATGTTCATTTGAATTTAAATTTAAAGCAGCAATGGTTGATTTAGCACTAATTTCTAGTTGCCATTTTTCAAAACTAAACGCCTTTGGGGCACCTGTGCTTCCTGAGCTGTAAAAAACAAAAGGCCTTTCATGAATCCAACATGCCATAACTAACTTCACCTGATTTACCCAGTCCAATTCAGAAGAAATTTTTATAAAGTCGTTTGCAGTGTATGCTTGCCTTTGATAGTGAATGCAAAACCCCATTTGGCAAAGGTATATAAAAAAAAAGTCTGCCTACAATTATTGCAGGCAGACTTTCAATATCATTTTTATAATTATTGTTGAATCAATATTTTTCTGTTCAACACTTCATCATTCACTTGGATCGCTATGAAATAAATTCCGCTATTCAAAGTTGGTAAAGTAAATGCTTCCTCAAAAAAACCCATCGAAAAATTACCTTCATTCAAGGTAGAAATTTCTTTTCCTGTAATGTCAATCAAAGTGATGCGCACTTTTCCAGCCTTTTTTAAATCAAATCCTACGTTTAAACTGTGAGACGCCGGATTAGGATATAGACTTAAGTGAGTCAATGCATTGTTTTCATTTACACCAGAAGCTACTTTTTCATTCACAGTTACCAAGGTTTTTCTAACTGTATTTCTATTATTTGCAAAAGCCCCGTAAAACCCAACTGGGCCGCTACCTTTTACAGGTGCCACCCATGTAAATGTCCATAACGCTGTGGCGGTAGAAATAGCAGAGGTATGAGTAATATATCCAGCTCCCGTAACTTGATTTCCTGCTCCTGCAGTTAATGTACCCATAATAGTTCCATCCGTTTTTTGAGGACTAACACACAATCCCTTTTTGCCACTTCCATCTACTGTAACAGTTATGGTATAGCTGGTTCCTGGCGTATAACCTTCTGCAGGTATGTTGGAGGTAATAATTCCTGTGGCATCTGTTGGCCCTCCGCTGTGGCATCCAGATGTAACGCAAGTTTTTCCACCGTCACCGGGTGAACCTGTTCTGCCATCAGATGGCGCACCTGTTGGATAGGATTGAATGGTTGGTATACTGATACCAATAATTGCAAAAATTACAATTGAATAAAGTAGTTTTCTTTTCATAAACAAATATTAATTTAATAGAGTTATAAACTATAAGACAATAATAAATACAAAAGGTTGTATTATATATTAGCTTAAAATTATTTTACATTTAACCAAGGTACAGGGTTCTGAAAAACTCTTTGCTTCCAGAGCTCAAAATGCATTTTACTTATGCCTTCCTCGGAATTGAAAGCCACTTGCCCAATCACCTCATTTCTTTCACAAACCTGACCAATTTTCACATTCACAGTTGCTAACCTTGCATAAACAGTATAATATTCGCCATGATTCATCAATATCACCCTATCCAAACCAGGTATTGGAAAAATGGCCTTTACAACTCCTTTGTGAATACATTTTACTTCTGCATTTTCCTTGGTAACAATGTCTATCCCATTGTTTGTGGTATTAACCCCTCGTAAAGTTGGATGAGGGTGATCTCCAAAAGTTTGGATGATCCTACCAGCAACAGGCCAAGGCAATCTGCCCTTATTGGCTGCAAAATCATCACTTAACTTTAAATCTATTGCAGATAAATAGCTATTGGAGGTTTTTGGCGTAGCCGATTTTCCTTTACTTAGCGCTAATTCCTTTCTCTTTTTTTCCTCTAACCTCTTGGCTTCATCAATTTGAAGCGCGATTAAATTATCAATTGATTTATT
>CAMCJW010000016.1 GCA_945875195.1 Chitinophaga pinensis
TAACCCTTGGGGCGGACATGGGCATGATCCGGTACCGTAAAGAAAGATGGGGAGATTTGATTTCCCGGGGCATTGGTTACGGTAGGGACAAGTCGCGACTTGTCCTTTTTGCCAAACCTCAATTTACCTTAGGAAACAAAATCATGAATACACCACATTACCCAAGGCATACAACACGACTTGTCCTTTTTGCCAAACCTCAATTTACCTTAAATGGCAAAACCACAACCCGCGGCATCTCGGTGCCGGTAGAACAAGTCGCGACTTGTCCCTAAGATTTGATATTACCTGGGTATGCCTCGAATTATTCTTTTTGCAATAATTTAATTAGCAATAACAACGTTTTAGTTGGGAACCCTTAAATTTGAATACAATGAACAAGCTCATAAAAAAATTCCGTTGGTATTATTTAGTTATTGCTCTTGCAATTGGCCTATTTTCATTTAAGGCAAGTGATAACTATTTTGAAATTTCTAAAAATCTGGAGTTATATGCTTCGGTAATGAGGGAGATAAACACTTATTATGTAGATGAAATTGATGCGGGCAAGCTGAATAAAAAAGCAATTGATGAAATGCTCAAAACGCTTGATCCTTATACCAATTATATTAGCGAGGCGGAGGCAGAAGATTTTAGGTATCAAATGACTGGGCAATATGGTGGTGTAGGTTCACAAATTGCCCAGAAAGACGATTATGTAGTAATCACCGATCCCTATGAAGGATACCCTGCACAAAAAGCTGATTTGCGCGCTGGTGATATCATTTTAAATATTGAAGGAAAAGATACCAAAGGGAAAACCACATCTGATATCAGTAAACTTTTGAAAGGTCAGCCTGGAACAACAGTAAAATTAGTGATCAAACGGAACGGACAAGAAATCAATAAAACTGTAACCAGGGAAGAAATTAAGGTGAAGAATGTGCCTTATTATGGTTTAATCAATGCAGAAACAGGCTATATTAAACTTACAGGGTTTACCAATGATGCTGGCAAAGAAGTGAGAGAAGCTTTGATTGAATTAAAGAAACAAAACATAAAACAGTTGGTTCTAGATTTGCGCGGTAATCCAGGTGGCTTGCTAAATGAAGCTGTAAATATTGTAAACGTTTTTATACCACAAGGTCAGCAAGTAGTATTTACAAAAGGCAAAGTAAGTGAATGGGACAAGAGTTATGAAACGCCAAATGGTGCTACCGACGCCAATATTCCATTGGTAGTATTAGTGAATAGAGGATCGGCATCTGCTTCCGAAATTGTTTCTGGTACTGTTCAAGATTTGGATAGAGGTGTTGTAATTGGACAAAGAAGTTTTGGAAAAGGTTTGGTTCAAAGCACAAGGCCATTAAATTACAATACACAAATAAAAATTACTACCGCCAAATACTATACGCCAAGTGGCAGGTGCATACAAGCATTAGATTATAGTCACCGCAACGAAGATGGCAGCGTTGGTGCCTTGCCAGATTCATTGAAAAAAGAATTTAAAACAAAAGCAGGAAGAAAAGTTTATGACGGTGGTGGTATTGATCCAGATATAAAAGTGGAGCAAAAGCCTTATTCGCAATTGGCTCAAACCTTAATTTTTAAAATGGTTATTTTTGATTTTGCTACTGATTATAGAAACAAGCACGAAAGCATTGGTGATGCCAAAGCATTTACTTTAGCACCTGCCGATTACGAGGCCTTTAAAAAGTTTGTTGATACCAAAGATATTGATTATAGCACGCAAACAGAAAAGCAATTGGCCGATTTAAAAAAGAAGGCAGAGCAAGAAAATTATTTTGATGCCATTAAGGATTCTTATGAAACCATGAAAAATCAATTGAAGCACGATAAACAAGCTGATTTAGATAAGAACAAAGAAGAATTGGTTTCATTAATTGAAGAGGAAATTGTTAGGAGATACTTTTACCAAAAAGGAAGAACAGAGGCTTCATTTGCACATGATTTAGACATCCAAGAATCATTGAAAATTTTGGCTGACCCTATTAAATACAAGGCTACCCTCTCTCCTATCAGTGCTAAAAAATAGTAAATTTGGAAATTATTGATTACGTTGTTTTAGCAGTATTTGGCGCCTTAGGTGCCTTTATTTCTGGCTTTTTAGGCGTAGGTGGGGGAATTATTTACATTCCAGTTTTAGATTATTTCCTAAAGAAGGCTGGCATGAATGATACCATGCTGGTTAAAGGTATTTTAGCAAATTCATTGTTTACAATTATTTTTTCGGGTAGTGTTTCCAGCTATAACCAATACAAACATGGCAATTTTTTCCCGAAGCAAATTTTGCAAACTGCATTACCTGGAATGATAACAGCCTTTATTATTACTTACCTCATTAAAACCGGTACTTGGTATTCTAAAACCACCTTCAATTATGTTTTTGCAAGTATGTTATTGATCATCGTTGTTAGAATGTTTACCAGTAAATCAAAAATACATACCAACGAAAAAGAATCTCCTGCATGGCATTATCAAATTACCGGATTTTTTGCAGGAATTGTAACTGCATTTTCTGGCTTGGGTGGTGGTGTTGTAATGACACCCGTATTTACAGACCTCATGAAACAATCCATTAAAAAGGCTAGCTCTATATCAAATGGGGTAATTCCGCTTTTTGCAATTGTACTAGGCATTTATAATTTAACAGATTTACCGCCACAATATATTAGTAATTGGCAAGTGGGATATATCGTTTTACCAGTAGTGTTTCCGCTAATTCTTAGTACATTTATCTTTGCACCCCTTGGTGTGTCTGCTTCACAAAAAACATCTCAACAAGCAATAAGAATGATATTTGCCAGCTTTGCCAGTTTGGTTTTTATTAAGTTAATTTATGAAATATTTTTCAAATAAATGCTGTTTGATCCAATTGTTATTTGTGCTATTTGGTATGCAGTTAAACGCACAAGTACTTCCAAAAAGTGATGCAAATTGATGCTGACCCGAATGGCACTTCGACTGGCTCTATGGAATACTAATGTTACTTAGGGCCTGGAGAAGGATTAACTTCGGCCATGGCGTGAACGCGGTATTTCCATTTGCCATCTAAAGATTCGCAGAGAATATAGGTGCGGAGTTTATTGATTCTCTTGAGCATCGTTTTATTACCTTTCATTTGAAAAATTGCACCATCTGGAAGTTGAGATAAAGTTGTTGTGCCAACCTTTGTGGCATCATATTTACGCAGTACTTGCAACAATTTAACATCAGCAGATTGCGAGTATTTGGGATTTTGCATGTGCTTGGCTAATGTTGCTTTGAGGTCATAAGGAAACAACTCTAGCTCAAAAAAGGGGCGCATACAGCGCTTAAATTCATCCTTCCATTGGGCACCATGAGGATCGTGGTTATTGCCATATTTTATAAATGCGGTATGGTGAGCCAGTTCATGCACAAAGGTGATTAAAAATTCAAACGGACTTAAATTATGGTTAATAGAAATGCGAGAACCTTTGCCAGAATGTGGAGTATAATCGCCATACCTTCCCTTTCGCTCCACTTCAATATGTAGGTGCAAACGATGAAACATTATTAGCTCCGCGCAAGGGCTCAATGCAGGCTCTGGCAAATATTCTGAAAGCACATGCACCAACTTGGCCTTATGTGTTTCTTGCTGTTCTGTAAGCGAATCAAATAATTTAAACGACATTCAACTTACTTAAGCAAAACCTCTGTCAATATTACTTCTGCGGTCTTGTTGGCTTCAATAGAAATAAGCACCTCCTCATTGAGCTCATTGATGTATAAACTCATTTCTTGTTTAAGAATAAACTTTTCATTTCCAATTCCAACCTTTATATTCCCTTTATTGGCATGCAAAAATAAAAATTGCCCAGAAGTGGTTTGATCCAACTCTAGACATTCTCCCTTTTCCATTTGCAGGAGTTGCGAGCTTACCTTACCACCCTTGGTAAGCATTACATTAAAATCAATCCCTTTTCCTTTACATTGAATAGGCAGGTCGCCTTTAAAGTTTATTTCATCGCCGGGTAGCAACAATTGGTGCTTATTTGGGGTAACTGTTAGCAAAGATGCGCCTTCTAAAAAAAGTAAATTCCTGTTAACCTTTGGCAAAATACTGAATTTAGAATGAAGCGCCGATATTTTGGCTTTACTTATCCGCAAATCAAAATTAAGCTTACCATAATTTGCCTGTGGTGGAAGTATGAGTAACTGATTGGTTATACCTCCATCCCACTTTTTATAAGCATAGCTATCCTTATCCAAAATAACTATCTTCATATAGCAAACTTTAGCTTTGACTGAACCAAAGCATTTAAAATATGATTGGGAATGCCAGCTCCATGGCCTGGTATTTCTGGCGCTGCAATTTGACCAAACAGTCGATAAACAAAACCATTATAAGCAGTTATTCTTACAACCAAATTATCAGCAAAGCATAAAGTACCCAATGAAATTATGAAAGGTTCAATGAGTGGAATTGATAGCTGAAAAACTTGGATTTGCTTAATTAACATGTGTTACAATTAAACAAATTTACCTCAGTTGTTAATCACATAAATGAATAATTATTAACTTTTGACTATAAAATTACTAATTAAATAGTTATCAGGTATTTAACCATAATTTAAAATCGGAAGCTTTGTCTCTACTAACTAAAACTTCCTCGGCTACTTGAGGATTTAAGTGAATTTTTAACTTGCCATTAAAATAAGTACTCACAGATTCAATGGCCGAAAGATTGGCCATAAATTGTCGGTTAAGGTGAAAAAATATTTTTGGGTCAAGCAAGTTTGAAAGCTCCTCAATTGAATGATCAACAATATACTTTTTACAGTCTTTAGAAACCAAGTAAACAACTTTGTCGGCGGCCATAAAATAAGCAACATCGTTGCAGGCTACACTAATTAGTTTTGAACCCAATTTAACCAAAAATCTCTGTTTATATTGAGCTGTTATATTTGGCTGCATGGCTTGCAACAATAAATTCAAATCAAAGGAGCTTGATTTGAATTTTAATGAACTAAACTTTTCCAAAGCTTGCTTTAATTGTTTTGGGTCTATAGGTTTTAGCAAATAATCAATGCTATTTACCTTAAAAGCCTTGAGGGCAAACTCATCATAAGCGGTAGTAAAAATGATAGGGCAATCCACTTTTACTTGGTTAAAAATCTCAAAACTCTGACCATCGGCCAACTCAATATCCATGAGCGCTAAATCAATGCTGCCAATAGATTGAAATAGTTGAACTGCACTACTAATGCTGTCGGCATGACCCAAAATTTCAATGCTTGAATCAATTTCTAAAACCAATTTATGAAGCCTTTTATAAGCAGGCAATTCATCTTCAATGATGATAATTTTCATATATTCCCTATTAAATCAGTGGTACACATACTTCAAATTTTTCAGCAGTTTTGGTGATGACAACTTCCTTATCATTGAAAAAATGATACCTGCTTTTGATATTACTTAATCCAATTCCATTGCTAGTGGCTAGTTGCAATTTAGGTTGAAGGTTATTGCATACACAAAGACTGTCCTCTTTTGCCTCAATGTTAATATGCAAAGGACTTTCGGCACTTATAACATTGTGCTTTATGGCATTTTCTAATAAGATTTGCAAAGTAAGTGTGATGATATTTTTATGTAAAAATTTAGGATTAACATTAACTGTTACTTTTAAATTTTCGCCAAATCTGATTTGGTTCAGGAACACATAACTCTTCATAAAATCTAACTCCTCTCCTAGACTAACAATCTCCTTTTCATTTTGTGAAAGTAGGTACCTATAAACGCTTGCTAATTGTTGTACAAATTCTGTAGCCACTTTGGGTTCATCTTCTATTAAACTGCTAAGTGTATTGAGTGCATTGAATAAAAAATGAGGATTTACTTGACTTTTCAAACTTTCGAATTCTGCTGTAATGGTGGTTCTTTTGAGGGCTTCTCGCTCGGTTACCGATTTACGCCAATGGTTAAAAAATTCGAGGGCAACAAAAACAGCATTGATAAAAAGAGTGATTGAAACAGATAAAATTAATAGAACAATAGTCTCCTTTGCACCAAGATTACAAGAGCGATGAAGGATAATTGGATAAAAGATGATGTTGAAAAAATAATTAACTAAAATGGGCCAAGCCGTTGCAATAAAAACCGTTAATAAAATTTTTCTTTTGGCTTGTGTTTCCCAGTTCCATTTGTTGTATGGAGAAAACTCTATGAGGGCAATATTGCCATTCCAAATAACAGAAATATACAAAAAATGCCAAAGAAACATGCGCCAATAATCTTCTCCAAAGAGGTCGAGCGGCGGCTTTGCCATAATACCTTCACTTTCTGATAAAGCAAAAAGCATAGATAATGATGCAATGAGCACGTGCCTGATGACTAAATCTCTTCGATCAAATAATTTGGTCATAATCTATTTCTTTGAGTAAAGGTAAACTAAAAATAAATACGATAAAAAGGAACTGGAAATAAGCCTATTTGATAATTGGTATCAACTTGTCCGGTTTTAGGATTGAAAGTTTGGTTCAAAACGTTTTGGGTATTGAAAACATTTTGAATGTCTAGGGCAAACTCTTGAGCAAACTTTTTACTGTTCTTTTTATAACTAATTTTTATATCGGTTCTAAAGTAATCTTGTTGTCTATCTTTATATGCGTTATTATAATCGAAAACTTCTTCACCATTGGCTTGTGATGCCTGTTCATTTATTGGAATAAACCTTCTACCGCCACTATAATTTACCTTTAAATTTAAGGCAAAAACATTGTTTTTGTTGGCACCTACTTTCCATTCTTTACCAGCCAATGCGTTTAATACAAAGTTACCATTGAAGGCTGTATTGCGCCATACCAAATCGCTGCCTTGGTACTTGCTTTGGTAGAATGAACCAGTTGCCAAATAATAAAAACCTTTGCTAAAGAAGCGCTCTAAAGTTATCTCCATTCCATAGTTATATCCTTTGCCTTTGTTTACTAAACTATCTTCATAGATTGGAATAAAATCTGCACCAAAATTAACCGTAGAAAAATAGGATGAGTTAACGGTAACAGGCAGTTTAGACAATGCTTGGTAATAGGTTTCAACTTTAATTCTTGTATTTTCTGTAATCATTAAATCATAGCCCAAAACAAAATGGTGAGCCTGACTCATACCTAAGTTTTTATTCGTTTCAGTATAAACTCTGTTTGGTGTATCAACCAAAGTTTGGGTAAAATAAGTTAATAAGGGCTGTGCCTGACCATGTTTACCATAACCTAAGCTGATGGCTTGTTTAGGATTAATTTGGTAACGAATACTTGCTCTAGGATCAACAGTATAAGTATTATTAAGTAAAATAGAACTAAAATGAACACCTCCGTTTAAGGTTAAATCTTCTGTAACCCTGTAATTATAATTAACATACATTTGGGTAAGCATGGTTGATTTTTTAAAGTCTAATCTTTGGTAATATTTGCCGATTTCTGTAACCCAAATACTGTCATTCATATTTCCACCTAACCTACTTTCTATGAGTCCAATTTTAAGGGCATGTTGTGCATTGAATTTTTGGTTATAATACGTATGTAAACTGATGCGATTATTATCTGTATACCTATTGATATAATAGAATTTATTGAGGCTATAATCCAGTGTATCTACTCTTGCATTGTTGGATTCTCCAGAGGCAGTAAGAACAGATTTTATATACGCTTTTTTACCTAACATAACAGAATGACTCATACCAACCACACCCATTTTACTTGAATAATCAACATCTAAAGGGAAGCTCATTTTATTCAATTCCTCTGAAGTTTTCTTGCTATCTAATAATTGAGTTGAACTGCTGCCACCCATACCAAATACTGTAACTGCTCCAATTTTTGTTTGAGGGAAATTAAATTTAAAAGATAAATCTTGGTAAGCAGGAATGCCCGATGCGCCAAAACTAATTCCCAATGCATCAAAAATACTCAAGGTAGAATACCTATAACTAGCAATATAGGATGAACCCTTCTTTTTATTGATTGGTCCTTCGGCTAAAAGCTCTAAACCACTGAAACCAATTTGACCAATGAACTCTCTTTTTTCGTTGTTGCCTGAGCGCATTTTTAAATCGAATACACCTGAGTTGGCATTGCCATATTCTGCAGGAAATGCTCCTGTCATAAAATCTGAGTTGCCTAAAACATTGTTGTTTAAAATACTTACCGGACCACCATTTGCACCCTGACTGCTAAAGTGATTGGGATTGGGAATATCGGCACCCTCAAAACGCCACAATAAACCCATTGGCGAGTTGCCACGGATAACAATATCATTGCGTTGATCATTGCCACCACCAGCCACACCAGCAAAGCTAGAAGCCATTCTACTGGGATCACCAAAACCTCCAGCATAACGTTGTGTTTGGTCAATGGTAAAAGAGCGACCACTTACCAAAATGAGTTGATTGTTAGCTTGCGCTTTATTGCTTTGCGCGCTAATCACAACCTCGTTTGCTTTCATTACCTTTTCTAGTAATTCAATATTGAGCACTACCTCTTTGGCCGAATTAACAATCACATCTGAAAGCACGCGGTCTTCATACCCTATGTATGAAACCTTAATGGTTTTGCGACCAAGGTTTACCTTTTCAATTTTGAATTTTCCATTTTCATCGGTACTTGCACCCCAGGTTTTATTGTCGTTGATAACCATAACAGTTGCGCCAATAAGAGGTTGCTTGGTGTCTCTGTCGGTAACAACTCCGCGTACCACTTGCGTAAAATCTTGGGCTTGACCCAAAAAGCTCATTAAAATTAAAAAGCTGCTGAATAAAATTCGTTTCATTTGGTTGTAAATTTATGAAACAAAGATGGCTTTGAAAAGTTGCACTATAAATTGACGTCCGACGAAACGACTTATTTTTTAGTTGAAGCGAATATTTTTAAATATGAATTCCGATTTCTGAAGTAAATTGCAAGACAATTACAATAGCAGAAAATGGAAAAAAGTGATATTATAAAAGCTTTAAGCACCGTTCAAGAGCCAGATTTAAAGAAGGATTTGGTGTTTTTAAAGATGATCCAAGACATTGAAATAAATGGCAATGAGGTGAGTTTTAAAGTGGTGCTTACCACGCCTGCTTGCCCTATGAAGGATAAAATTGAAAAGGATTGTGTAGCTGCTATTCATAACTTGGTGTCGGATCAAGCTATTGTAAAATTAGAATTTACTGCCAATGTTACCTCCAATAGAAGCGATAAATTAACCTTACCTCATGTAAAAAATATTATTGCCATTGCCAGTGGAAAGGGCGGAGTAGGCAAATCTAGTGTGGCGAGCAATTTGGCCATAGCCTTGTCTTTAAAAGGGGCAAAAGTGGGCTTATTAGATGCCGATATTCATGGTCCTTCTGTACCCATGATGTTTGGTGTAATGAACGAGCAGCCAATGATGCGTCATGTGGATGGCAAGGAATTGATGGTGCCCATTGAGAAATTTGGCATAAAATTGCTTTCCATAGGCTTTTTAATTAAGCCTGAGCAAGCAGTGGTTTGGCGTGGACCAATGGTTTCATCTGCCCTCCGTCAGTTTGTAAACGATACCGATTGGGGCGAATTGGATTACCTTATTTTGGACTTACCTCCTGGAACAGGTGATGTGCATTTAACCATGATACAAGTGGTTCCGTTAACAGGCGTTGTGATGGTTACAACACCGCAAGCCATTGCATTGGCAGATGCTTATAAAGCAGCAACTATGTTTGGCATGACAGGTGTAAAAGTACCTATTTTGGGTATAGTAGAGAACATGGCTTATTTTACTCCGGCCGAACTGCCAGATAACAAATACCACATTTTTGGGCAAGGAGGTGGCAAAACCATGTCGAATGAATTGCAAGTTCCTTTCTTGGGTGAAGTGCCAATTTTTATGGGCATTAGAGAAGGGGGAGACCAAGGCACGCCGGGTGCGGCGGTAGAAGGCTCACCTGTGCAAAAAGTATTTTTCCAAATTGCAGAGAAAGTTGCCCAACAAATTGCACTCATAAATGCAATACCCCGAGAAGTTGTTGGTCAGTAGCTTTAAAATAAACTAACTAAACAACATTGAATTATTGTATTGAATAAGATTTCCTTATTTTCGAAGATAGATGTACGAAGAATTAAAAGCAAAAATTGAAATAGCATTGAATGGCATGCGTCCGTTTTTACAAGCCGATGGTGGTGATGTAGAATTGGTAGAGGTAACAGACGAAATGGAAGTAAAGCTGCGCTTGGTGGGTAATTGCAGCAATTGCAGCATGAGTTCTATGACCATGAAAGCCGGTATTGAAAGCGGCATTAAAAATGCATTGCCAGAGATAACGAGGGTAACTGCAGTTAATTAGATAAAAACCTATAAAAAATTCATAAAAATGAATAATCAAGATATCCGTTGGAAACAACGCCTTAGCAACTATTCAAAGGCATTGGCTCAACTGACATTATTTTATGAAAAAGCAAATTCGCTCAATCATCTTGAAGAGCAAGGTTTAATAAAAGCATTTGAATATACTTATGAATTGGCATGGAATTCCATGAAAGACTTTTATGAAAGTCAAGGCGAAACTGGAATTCAAGGTAGCCGAGATATAATTCAATTGGCCTTTAAAAGGGGATTACTAATAGATGGGGATTTATGGATGCAAATGCTTCAAGATCGCAATAGAACCTCACACAGTTATAACGAGCAAATCGCAGATGAAATTGCTCATAATATTATTTCAAGCTATTATTTTTTGTTTGTTGAATTAAGGAATAAATTAGAAACTATATCACATTCATAAAAATCAATGCAAACGATTTACGGATTAAATATTAAAACAATTGAAAATATAAAAGCTGTTTTATTATCATTTCCTGATGTTCAAAAAGCATTACTTTATGGATCAAGAGCAAAAGGTAATTTTAAAATTGGTTCAGACATAGATATATCCTTAGTTGGCGAAAAATTAAATTTAAAAATCTTGAATAAAATTTCGGATAGTTTGGATAATTTATTCCTCCCCCAAAAATTTGATTTATCAATTTACCATCAAATTGAAAACCAAGATTTATTGGATCATATCCAAAGAAATGGCATAATCTTAATCAACAAATCTTAAATTATTGAGCCCAAACTTTTGTGCCTTCAGTACAATTGGTGCAAATATCAATCTCTTTTCTTGAACGCAATATGGCCGATCTAAAGCCATTGTATGCTGCACCATGCCAAACCTTTTCAAAGGAATCTATGCTCACATCTCCAAATCTATGGGTAGCATCCTTATCAAAACAACAAGGTACTACTAAACCATCCCAAGTAATCACACTTCCGCGCCACAAACGCCAACATTGGTTCAGCAATTCATTTTTTATTTCGTAGCCCTTCTCCGTTTTTTTATACCTACTCAATGCTTCGTTCTCAGGTATCAACTCATCGGTGTTTTGGTAATCATAAATTTGGGCCGTTTTGATACCAAGCTCATCCACACCAATCTCTTTTGCCAATTTTTTTAAGTCGGGTATTTGATGCTCATTGTGCTTAAATGCAATAAACTGCCAAATAATATGTGGTGTAGATTTACCCAATGCTTTCTTCCACTTTACTAAGTTCTGAGTACCTTCAATTACCTTCTCTAAATTACCTCCAATGCGGTATTTTTGGTAGGTTTCCTGAGTAATGCCATCTACCGAAATTATTAACCTATCTAAGCCAGATTCTATGGTAGCTTTGGCCATTTCATCTGTAAAATAATGCGCATTGCTTGAGGTGGCGGTATAAATATTTTTGGCAGCAGCAACTTTTACAAATTCCAAAAATTGCTTGTTCAAAAATGGCTCACCTTGAAAATACAAAATCAAGTAAACCAAATCTGGATGCAGTTCCTCAATCATCTTTTTATACAAAGTTAAATCGAGCATGCCTGTATTTCTAGAAAACTCTCGCAAGCCACTTGGGCACTGCGGACAACGTAAATTGCAACTGGTAGTAGGTTCAATCTCCATTACCACAGGCATGCCCCAATGTATGGGTTTGCGCATGGCACGAGACAATAAATAACTGGAATATAATTGTACGGCATTTCCTAATCTCCTGGCATTGAGCTTCGAAAGAAAATTTAATCCGTCTGTAAAATTGCGATTCATGTATGGCGAATTAACAACAAAGGGAGCGTAATAAAAAGTCTAAAGACCATAGACCAGAGTAGATTGCTTAAACATGTCCCATTTGAATCCAAAAAAAAGTCCATAAACCTATGTAAAACTTACAAAGATTTATGGACTTCTTACCATGGTCTATGGACCATTTACTACCAACTAATCTACATTATCATGCAGAAAGGAATTGTTAGTTTTAATCTCAGGTTTCCCGGTATTGTCGTCGAATAAACTCAAACGGCTGGCATTGGTAGCCGACGAATGAGGCACATCCTCCAAACGTTTCAGTTTCCTTCTATAGGCTGGCTCCTTCTCAAGATCGCGCAAGCCTTGTGGGTTACTGATACTCATGTTTAAATCTTTTAACGTTTTGATCCTATTGATATGCTTTTCAATTTTCTTTTCTTGTTCTTCGGTATTTAAATCATTCATTAAATCAAAAATAGGCTGCTGCATAATGGCCTCAGGCAGCTTATCGAATACCCTATCTTCTATGGTTTGATCAATTTCAGCCTCATCATCAAAAAAATTTTGAGGCATTTTTATGTCGAACGGACTTTCAATTTGCTCCTCTTCAATCCTCAAATTCAACTCAATATCATTTGTATTTACATCGATTGGTTTAGGTTCAAACCGCTCATCTTCCAAGCTATATTTTGTAGGCTCAGGCGTAATTGGGCGCGGCACAAATCCTTGCACGCTTTGTGGCTTTGGTTCAATTGGCGGTGTTACTTGAGCAATTGGCTTAGCATCTACATTGCCAACAATAATTTTATTTTCTTTTGGTATAGATTCAAATCCAGTGGCTATTAAAGTAACCGAAATATTATCGCCTAAAGTTTCATCGTAACTGGTTCCAATAATCATTTCTGCGCTAAAACCACTCTCCTCTTGAATGTAATTGTTAATCTCTTCAAACTCGCTCATCAACAATTCAGATTCGCCAGAAGCAGAACTCACGTTCAATAGAATATTTTTGGCACCATGTATTTTGCTTTCATTGAGCAATGGAGAATTTAAAGCAGCCCTTACAGCATCAATTGCTCGGGTAGCACCACTAGCCTGGGCCGAACCCATTAAGGCAACACCACTAGATTTCATCACCGTTTTAACATCCTCAAAATCTACATTGATTTCACCTGGGAAAGTAATTACTTCTGCAATTCCTTTGGCAGCAGTATTCAATATTTCATTTGCATGTCCGAATGCTTGGCGCATAGGTAAGTTGCCATACATTTCTTTTATTTTATCATTACTAATAATGAGCAAACAATCAACAGAGTTCTTTAATGCTTCCATGCCTTCGAAGGCAAAATCTTTTCTACGTTTCCCTTCAAAAGAAAATGGCGTGGTAACAATTCCCACTGTTAGAATATCCATTTCTCTTGCTGTTTTGGCTATGATAGGTGCTGCGCCAGTACCAGTGCCACCACCCATACCAGCAGTAATAAACAACATTTTGGTATTAACCCCCAAAGTATCAATAATATCTTCAATGGCCTCCATGGCAGAATTCTTGCCAACTTCAGGGTTTGAACCTGCACCCAAACCCTGCGTGAGGCTGGCACCAAGCTGAATTTTATTTGGAATAGGACTTGCTTCCAAAGCCTGCAAATCTGTATTGCAAATAATAAAATCAACGCCTTTTATGCCTTTTGAAAACATATAGTTTACGGCATTTCCACCACCACCACCCACACCCAACACTTTAATGATGGATGATTTTTCTTTGGGCATGTTAAATTTAAATGAGCTTTCCATATTGTATCTTTTTTAGGTATCATGCTATTGAAATAGCAGAACACCGGTACTTGTTAATTTTTAAAAACCGTTGAGGTCGTCATCGTCGTATAACCACTTCTTTCCTTTGTTAAACCAACGTGAAAGTAAGTTAGATTGCTTTACTTCTTCTTCAGCAATTTTGCGTTCGGTATCATTACTAATTGAGCTTATTTTATCTAACTCTTCAATGCTCTTAAAGCCTTTCAAAACCAAACCTACTCCAGTTGCGTATATAGGGCTCTTAATTTCCTCAATTTCTGTTTTGCCTATATGTTCATTGGCATAACCAATTCTTGTATCTAAACTGGTTACAAATTCAACCAATTTATCAAGGTGTTTTAATTGAGAACCACCTCCAGTTATAACGATACCAGCATTCAATTTCTTTTCTAAGCCCGAACTTTTTATTTCATATAAAACAGATTCGAAAATCTCCTCTACCCTAGCCTGAATAACCATGGCTAAGTTTTTCACAGAAACCTCTTTTGGAGGTCGTCCATGAAAACTAGGGATACATACTATTTCATTGTCTTTATTTTCGTCGGCTAGGGCTGAACCAAATTTTACTTTTAAAGCCTCTGCCTGATTTTTTAATACATTACATCCCTCTTCTACATCTTTGGTAATGATGTTTCCACCAAAAGGAATTACAGCAGTATGCCTAAGGATACCATTTTTAAAGATGGCCACATCTGTTGTACCCCCGCCAATATCAACCAAACAAACACCAGCTTCTAATTCTTCTGATGTTAATACTGCATCTGAAGAAGAAAGTGGCTCAAGAATTAAATCTGCCACCTCTAAGCCTGCACGATCAACGCTCTTGTATATATTTTTGATAGCGTCAACATTACCAGTGATGATATGAAAATTAGAACTCAAACGGATGCCCGACATGCCAATTGGATCATACACATCGCCAATATCATCTACGGTATATTCTTGCGGCAACACATGTATGATTTCATCGCCTGGAGCCAAAGCCAATTTATAGGTATCCTTAATTAAATTGGCAACATCTTGTTTACTAATTTCTTCATCTTTGTTATTAGCCAAGCTAATGCTGTTGCGGTGTTGGGCACTTTTGATATGCTGGCCAGCAATACCAACATGAACGGTTTGAATAACCAAATGAATATTACTTTTTAACAAAGATTGTTTGGCTTTTTCAATTGCCTCATTGATAGCTTTAACAGTTTTTTCAATATTCCTTACCTCACCCCTAATCACACCAAGGCTCTCGGCTTTACCCATGCCAAGCACCTCAATTTTGCCATGCTCATTGCGGCGACCAACGATAGCACATACCTTGGTAGTGCCAATATCTAATCCTACAATAACTTTAGATTCTGCCGACATTATTTTAATTTTTACTTTTTACAAATTACCTGACCTTCAAAACGGACGTCTATGCTTTTGTATTTGCTCCAACCAATTCGGTTCAAACCTTCTTGATAGAAAACCAATAGCTTTTTAAACTTTTTATCCGCCTCATTGGCATCTCCAAAAATGATATACCTGCTACCCATTTTGGGCACAAGTATCAATTCATTATCGGCTCTTACAAATATCTGCTCAATTAGTGCCTTGTAGAACGGATGTTTATCAACATATGAGGCTATAGTGTACAGTTGATTTCCTACAAAAGAGTACACTGAGTCTCCCTTTTCATAACGCTCAAATACATTCCCATTGGCAAAAGGCACTCTAGAGGTAAAGTGCTCAGACAAAGGAATTTTAACTCCATATTGATCCAAATAATACTGGGTGCCATCAAAGCGCATCACTCGTAAAATTGGCCTTCTCTGCTCAATTCTAATATTTAAGGTCCCATCCATTTCCGAATAAATATCGGCCGATTCAATGAGCTGTTGTTGCTGCAAAGCATGCTCCAATTTACCCACATTGATCTCTCCCATTTCCAAACCAAGCAACTTTTTTTCCTTGGGAAGTGCATTTCTAATTATCTCCAAAACACGTTGGCGATTGTAAAAGTGTAAATCAATGGGATAAATAGACACAAAAACTTTTTTGCATTTCATTTCATCGGCTTGCTTATTAGAGAATGCCAAAACAATTACTACAAAAGAAAGCATAGTGGTCCAAAGCAATAAGATGGCAATCTTACGCAAGGCTATTTTCCAATTCTGCTTATTTACTTTCATTTATTGTAAACCTTTTTTTATTGGCAATACCAAGGCATCAATATCGCCTGCTCCTAAAGTTAAAAACAATTTGGGTTTTAAAGTAGTTACGGCTTGAACCAAAGCCTCTTTTGAAATCAATTCTTTTTGCGGAGAGCTAATATTTGCTAGTAACATGGCCGATGATACCCCTTCAATTGGCAATTCCCTGGCTGGATAAATATCCAATAAAAACAAATGATCAACCATAGAAAGTGCACTGGCAAAACCTTCAGCAAAATCTCTAGTACGAGAAAACAAATGGGGTTGAAAAGCTGCCACCAATTTATGATTTGGATACATTCTTTTTACAGAACTCAAAATGGCCCTTAGCTCTTCTGGATGATGCGCATAGTCGTCGATAAAAATACAATTAGGCTCCTTAATAATATACTCAAATCTTCTTTTTACCCCTCTAAAACTATGCAAACCAGCTCTTAATTCTGCTTCGCTCACTCCAGCCATTAGCGCTACAGCACAAGCCGCTACCGCATTTTCAACATTCTGCATACCAGGAATTCCCAAATCAAGGTTGTTGACAATTCTTCCTTCTAGGTTCAAATCGAAAATATGTTCTGCCTCTTTGATTCTGATATTAAATGCATGAATTTGAGCAGCAGTATCTAGCCCATAAGTTTTATAATTGACGGTTAGTTGATCAATAATATCTAAACCATATTTTACAAACAAAGTGCCACCTTCAACTAACCTATTTGCATAAGCCAAAAACGATTCTTGCATGGCACTGTGGTCACCATAAATATCTAAATGATCTGCATCAGTTGAGGTAATTACAGAATAATAAGGGAACAATGTTAAAAAAGAACGGTCAAATTCATCGGCTTCTACCACTGTATATTGTTCAGATTCAGCCAAGGTATCTGCCTGTGGGTGCAACAATAAATTGGTTTGGTAATTAGATGAAATTCCTCCTAAAAAAGCATTACAATGGATAGAACTAGCGGCCAAAATATGGGCTAGTAAAGTTGAGGTGGTGGTTTTGCCATGTGTGCCTGCAACACCAATAGTTTTGTATGCCTTGCTCAATAAACCCAATACTTCTGAACGCTTTTGTATGGTAAATTTATTTTGCTTCAACCAGTTCCATTCTAAGTGATTTTTAGGAATTGCTGGCGTTAAAACCACTAGGGTATTTGCTTGATCCAAATTCAGTGATTGCAAATAATCCAAATCATCCATATAATGAATTTGCATGCCTTCCTCACTCAATTTCTGAGTTAGAGGCGTCATTGTTTTATCGAACCCCAAAACCTGAATACCAACATGATTAAAGTACCTCGCAATTGCACTCATGCCAATACCACCAATTCCTAAAAAATATGCTATTTTTATGTCTTTTAAGTTCATGGCTATTTCTTTAAGGCTAATAATTCATCCACAATTCTTTCTGCAGCATCTGTGATAGCCAATGCTTTAATATTTGCACTCAATTGCTTTTGCTTTACAGTATCTACTAATAAATCCAGCACCGCTGGCACCAACTCTTCTTTTGCATCAATATCTTTAATAAATAATGCTGCATCCTTTTCAACCAAAGCCAATGCATTTTTAGTTTGATGGTCCTCACTTACATTAGGCGAAGGCACCAAAATGGTAGGCTTCCCAACAATAGCCAGTTCAGCAATTGATAGGGCACCAGCTCTAGAAATAACTATATCGGCAGCGGCATAAGCCAAATCCATTTCATAAATAAATGGTGCTACTTTTAAACAAAAACCTGCATCTTGTTTGGCTGCTTTTTGGCTTTCAAATAATTTTCCGGTTTGCCAAATCACATTTATTTCTGCCATGTTTAACAATTCTAAATCTTTTTCAATACTTTGATTAATGGTTCTGGCACCTAAGCTACCTCCAATAATCAATAAGGTTTTTCTATTTGGGTTCAAACCAAAAAAATGAATGGCTGCATCTCTTTTATCACCAGATTGTAGTATATCTAAGCGAACTGGATTACCTGTTTTAACAATTCTATTGGCAGGAAAAAACCGTTCCATTTTATCGTAAGCAACCCCAATTTTATTAACCCTATTCTTCAATATTTTATTGGTAATACCCGCATATGAATTTTGTTCATGAATCATGGTAGGAATACCTTTTAAAGTGGCTGCATACATCATAGCACCGCTTGCATAGCCACCAAAACCAATAGCTAAATCTGGCCTGAACCTATTGATAATGCCTAATGATTTAACCACACTAGAGATAACTTTAATAGGGAAAAGTAAATTTTTCGCACTCAAACTTCTTTGCAAACCACTGATCCATAATCCTTCGATGGCATAGCCTGCTTTAGGAACTTTCTCCATTTCCATTCTATCACTGGCTCCTACAAAAAGAAATTCAACTTGGTTGTTCAATCTTTTTTGTAAAGTTTGGGCTACGGCTATTGCAGGATAAATATGACCGCCTGTGCCACCACCACTAATAATTACTTTTAATTTCAATTGAGTCATACTGTTAAAATCAAGTTGCTATTGCGTTCTCGGTAATTTTATTTTCAGGGTCATTGGGCTCATCAATTTCAACATACCTGCTTACACTCATGATTAATCCAAAAGCAAAACTTGTGATAATAATGGAGGTTCCTCCTTTACTCACCAGCGGTAAAGTTAACCCTGTATTGGGTACTAAATTAACTGCAATGGCCATGTTAATTAAGGCTTGCATTACTAGGGCAAATGACAATCCAACTGCCAATAAAGCGCCAAATGCCTTAGGACTTTTAAAAATAATGCGAAAAGCTCTATACATAAAGAGCAAGTATAAACTCATCATAAACAGAGCTCCAAATAATCCATACTCTTCTACTATAATAGCAAAAATAAAATCGGCATATGCTTGGGGTAAAAAGTTGCGCTCTATGCTTCCTCCGGGTCCGGTGCCTGTTAAGCCACCCTTGGCAATTGCTATCTTGGCATGGTCATTTTGAAATGTTTCATCGGGATCGTCGGATGGCTTATTGAAATTTTCTATGCGGTGCTTCCAAGTTAATGCACGTCCAAAATTCTTTAAATATTTATCAGGAGTATTCAGTCCTACAACTATTGCTATGATTAATAAAATTAATGTTGGTGTACCAATATAAGCAATATGCTTGATACTCACTCTACCCATAAACATGATAACCATGCAGGTACTAAATAAAACCAAGGCCGTAGATAAGTTAGATGGGGCAATGAGTAAGCAGGTTACAGCAACATGAATAAGGATGGGCATAAATCCTTTTTTAAAGTCTTTGATATTATCTTGCCGCAATGCCAACTCACGTGCAACAAAAAGTATGAGTGCAACTTTGGCAATATCGGAAGTTTGAAAGCTCAAGCCAATAAATGGAATCTTCAACCAGCGTTGCGCATCGTTAACCG
>CAMCJW010000017.1 GCA_945875195.1 Chitinophaga pinensis
CTAAGGCGGTAATGCCAGTTCTTTGAACCAATGGAGAGCCAATAGTGCCAGAAGTTGCAAGCGATGAACCAGCTAGGGTCCATGCACTGGTAGCATTTTGACGGCGCAATAATCTTAACTCTGGTAAACTCGCAATGCCATGAAAATTAGCACCTGTTGCAGAACAGTTATAAGTTCCACCACTCATGCCATTTCCAGCACTTATTTGCCAAAATCCACTTGGAGAAATTTTGTTTATAGCAACTATTGGTGTGATAGAAAAATCATATATTGGTAATCCAAGGTTACCAGGTGCAGTTGAAATAAATTCACACATCAAAGTTCCACCCAGTGAGGGAGCAGAAGAATATTCAATGGTGAATGGTAAATAATTGGCCCCATTTCCAACAGGGAATAGTCCTGTAGTACCAGTATTTGTTGCCGCAGCAAACCAACGGTTTAGTTTTCCATTTATTTGTCCGGCCACTCTATTTAATGTTCCTGTTTGTGCTACACTAATTCCTAAGGTAAGTATATATGAGTTGCAATTGATGCTGTTTAACATAAACAAGGTTCCTGCAATTGTTGTATTACCAATAAGTGTTTTGATAGAATTGGCAGCAATTAAATTTCCATATCTTCCATTTAATATATTTTGTGGAGATCCTAAGGTATATTGAACTGTACTGCCCAAATGAAAGCCAGGCTTATTAGACACTAAGTTTCCTTGTACGGTTAAGGTTGTATTGTTGTTTACATAAAAAGTATCGGCACTAAGTGTTATTCCCACAGGGATACTCACATTAGCAGAATTAGTTCCATCACCAAATATTACCGCAGCGTTAGTTCCGCTAACAACCCAATTGCTTGTTAGGGTAGGTGAAGGGTTGTTGTTTACATAATAGTAAGTGCCATTTCCACTAAAATTGGAAGGGTTTGGTCCTGTTCCATTTATGCTGGTACCCCATGTGCTGGTATCGTTAAGCGCACCAGTTGATTTTGAGTAATAAACCAAACCACAAGGTGAAAAATTTGTTGAAACAAGGTTTGGCAATAGCTGACCAAAGCTGAGTGTATCCGCATAAACTGAGCCTGCTGCACTTATGGCACCAGATTGAAGAACTGTTCCACTAAAGTTGTGTTGGTTTGAACCTACAACACTGGTAGTATATGTGCCCAATGTGCTAATAGTTCTAAAAATTTTAATTCTACCGCCGCCGCCGCATGCCCCATAGCTATTTCCAGCCTTACCACCAGCTGCAGAAAATGTTGCACCTGCTAGATTTAAATAAGCACCTTGAACCATTATGCCACCGCCCGATCCACCACCACCTCCAGAAGAGCTCATACTGCTTGCTTGACCATTATCTCCGTTCATGGTAACGGTGCCCGAAATGCTTATATGTAGTCCTTTTATTATTACTGCACCACCACCATTGCCTGCACCATTGTTATTAATTAAAGCTTGGGCACCAGTTGAGCCGCTCGAACCCAAGGCAATATCAGTTCCATTGCTAGTACCATAAACAATTCCACCAGCACTATTGCAAGAACTTGCACCACCACCTGGTGCGCAACCACCTAAGCCGCCATAACCCGCACCACCTCCATTGGCACAACCAATTCCAGTTGTGGTTCCAGCACCTATTCCAATACCTGCGGTGCAGTTGGTGTTTTTTATGCCTAGGTTTCCTTTACCGTTTCCATTAATGGCTCCGGCAATAATTACCCTTTCGGCATTAATAGTGAGAATGCTTCCTTGTTTCACAAATACAGTTGCGCCAGAACGCACCTCAAACCAATCAAATGTTTGAGTGCCTAATAAAGAATCAACACCACTGGTTAAAAGATATCTGTTAGGAAATACCGCAGCTAAATTACTAGTGCTCGCTAATCCAGTTGCGCCATGGTACATGTTTAAGGTATAACTACTAAAAGCAGGTATATTAGGAATCCTCACCCAAATTTGGGTTGCAGTAGTGTTCATTGTTGTAGAGTCAATCCAATGGCTAAATAGCGTGCAACAAGAGCTCCCAAAACGAATGTCTGATCCATTTGCCTGCATTTGCCCTAAACCAATAAAACTCGTTGAGTTAATAAGCAATCTAACTGTTTTGTTTGTATATGCTACAGCACTAGTATTAGCAATGGTAAAATTGGTAACATAGTTATTTGGGTTTACACATTGAGCGTATAGGCTTGTGATAGGTAATATTGTGAGTATGATTATTTGTATGAGTTTTTTCATTGGTTTGATATTATTTGGGTAATAATTACTTTAGGGTTATCAAAAATTTGGAGGATTGACTTGGTTAAATGGTGACATGACTATTTAAAGTTAAATTTACTCCATTTCCATTCTTTTTTTATAGGCTGCTTCATTGTAAATTCTCGCGCCTTTTTTTAAATTAGGGTCTCGTAAACTAAGAATTAGAGCCACTTGAGTGGTTAACATACCCGCACTTATTAATAGCACAACAGGTTCAACATTACCCTTAGGGTTAAGGGCTAAGCCCAACTGATAGCCAAATAAAAAAGCTCCAGGGTATCCTAATATTTTACCTATGATATCCCATGTTTGAGCTCTCCTAAAGCACTTGGCGGCTTCAGGTAATTCCTCTGCTGTAGCAGCATCCTTTAAAGCTTTAAATTTGAGTTGCTGTCCACTTTTATTTTGTACTATATAGTCAAAGCGGTTTTTGAGTATTAGGGTGTCTTGTGCGAATGAGCAATTGATATGAGTAAAAAAATAGATACAAAGAACAGTAGATATTTTAAATTATGTTGTGGTTTGTATATCATGTATGCAAGATAGATTTAGGTTTTCTATTTATTTCACATTATTATTGCAAATCTTTCAGCTTTTTTTTATAGGCATGATAGGCTTTTTTATCGGACCATACCACCGTTTGTTTTTCAACCAAAAATCTTACAGAGGGTAATTGGGTACTCTTCCAAATTACTAAATTAGTTATTTGCACGTAACATGTCATTTTTACAATTTCCAAAATAGGAATTCAAGTAGATGATTTTATTTATGGTTGAGCCAAATGAATTTTATAATTATTTGGTAAGTATTCGTTTATTAGTTCATCATTTAATTTAATTTCGTGAAAATATTTTAAAAATATTGCTTTATGTGGAGGTTTGAAGGCCAAAATATTCATTGGAAAAAGATCTCTTGTGGCTGAGTACATTGCCCAACCAGTATTCTCACCAAAAATATAAAAATCTTGATCTATACCAATCAATAAATCATCTGTTAAGTTATGTCCAATGTTTAATTCTTCCCATTTAATGCCTACAGGGTATTTTAACATAAAGGTCAATCCATCATTTGATCCCACATAGGTGTTATTGAAATTGTTTTGGATTACCACAATATTAGTTTCACCTATTTCTAAAAGTGCGTTATTGAAAGCAGCAATGCTCTTTTCCCAAAATATTTTACCTCCAAAGGTAGGATAAATAAGGAATTCATTTTTGAACATAAAATTAGGAAACCAATCATTTTGATTAATAAATATTTGATTTTGTAAAGGTTTCCATTTTTTTAAATATTCCTGTTTACTGAGCCAATACCTTTCTAAATACTTTTCTGCTTTTGCTATTGAAGCCCATTCCATTAAAGGATGAAATTTTCTAATTTCATTACCCCATGGATATGAGTCAGATTCATAAAATTTACTATCGCCATTATTAAACATTTTGGCAACCCGTTTTAGATGATTCTTATACTCCTTCATTAAATTACTCTTAATTTATACATTAAGCCATTATAATTTATGCCAATTGTTGGAAATTTGATGACAGGTGAAAAGTCAACTTTTCAAATATCCAATTCGTATAGCAATCCATCATCATCAATATTTAAGGTAACTGAAATGGTTACTCCATCTGAGTCTAAAAACTCTTTTTCAGCAATACATTTATACATTTTTCGATTTACCTTTGTTTTATTTTCACTTAAAAATAAGATGCTGCCCATACCCCCATCCAACAAGTCTTTAACTAGTATCTTCTCAAGATTTATAACTTTAAAATTTTTACATAGATTTAGTAATTGACATTTATGATTTTTTTCTTTTTCAATAAAATATTGCATTATTTTATTATAGAATTATTAAGCATTTATTTATCTATTTGTAAATTTCATATCAAAATATAAATCTACTCCCGTCGGGGTATTCCATTTCAATGGATTCAATATAATTTCCATCAATTATTAAAATTAATTCAACCATTGATTCAAAAGATAAAACTATTCGATCTTTGCTCCATTGGGTATTAACTATTTTATACTTATTCGTTATTAATTGGTCTAAATTAAAATTACAATCCTTTTCACAAACCCAAGAAAACGCGTCACCATCAATTATGAAGCGAATTTCTGATAGTACTAGAAAATTAAAAATTTCACCAGTTTTGTCTTTAGTTAAATTAAATTGAAAGCTATATAAATCAAGTAATTGATAAGTTACTCTTGTTCCAATAAGAATGTTTAATTTTTGATTCATATTACTTCAAATAAAAGTGTAACCTAGCCCTATTTAGAGTTTGCATATTGTTAGGGTTTATAGGCTGCATTTTTCCATTATAGAATATCACCCGCCCATCATTGTTCATTATTCTAACTGCACCTAAAACTTTTTGTGGATTTTGGGATGGAATGTTTGGGTTTTGATAAATCATTCCATCTCCTTTAGTTGTTGGCACTGGGACGAAGTCATCTGGGATATTTACAGTTGCTTCAATGTCCAATTGGTTTGTGACTACTTTTCCGTTATAAGCACCTTTTGGTGATTCAATTAATGTCCCATTTTTATATTTATGGCCGCCAGGAAATTCTGCAATTGTCTCATCTCCAGATATATTACCATTATTTTGCGAACCTTCCTTCAGAGCCTCATTGGCTTCAGGACTCTTTATTGGTATTTTGATTTGAGAAGAGTTTAAATTTCCACTCCAAATAGTTCTACCTCCAATCCAATTGCCAATTGCTGTTGAAACACCGCCAAGTACAAAACCACCTGCTGCACCCATTCCAGCGCCGTTCCAAGCATTATTCCAACTCCATTTGCCATTTTGATGAACCCCACTTAATCCACCCATGGCAAATCCTCCAACGGCCCCACTAACAGCACCAGTAATAGCACCATACATAACATGATTTACGGTTAGCGTAGTATAAGAGGTTAAAGCTGTTCCTGCTCCTGCTCCAGCAAATGAAGAAACTCCACCAATAGCAGCACCTGCCCCCATATATGCCCAAGTCTTACCACTGCCGTAATCCCATTTAAATGGATTCATAGTGCCATTTGCCATAGTACCACCTTGCCACATTCCAATGTCAGCACCTATTGCATAAGGTAACAAGGCCAGAGATGCTCCTCCAGTGAAAGGTGCCGCAATTAAAACTGCTGCAGTAAAAATTATCTCCCCACTAGGGTCCGTATATTTAAGTGGATTATTTAAACAATAACTAAATCGGTTATAGTTTTGTGTATTATCAGGAGATTGAATAAATGGATCTGGGCTCAGCATTCTGCATAGAACTGGGTCATATAACCTCCCATTCATATTTATGAGGCTAAACATATCTAAATGTTCATGCATGGTATAACCTCTCATGGTTATAGAACCACTACCAAATGGATTGGGTAATAAATAAGTCCAGGTTGATGGATGGCGTGGGCGCCCCCAGGCATTCCCGCAAGGGGCGGGATAAACTTCACTTCTTTGTTCTACAATACCTCCACTGGCATCAGAAATAGCCATTAAACTTCCTTGGTGATCTAAGTGTAAATAAAATATTTCTGAACTTGTAGGACTAGTTTTTTTGTGAATTGCAATGGGTTCCCCACCAGCATAAATATAAGTATATTCTACTCCATTTAATATTTCCATGTTGGCACTAGAAATATAATAATTAGAAATGGTGTACATAGGGTAGCCGCCTTGGGAGATGTCCATTTTTATCCGCTGCTCATCCACACCATATTCCATTGCTAATTGTCGGTCGAGCATATTTTGATCTTGGGCAATACTCTCAACTTTATTGAAAGTAGTATAGGTAATCTGTTGGTCCTCTGAGCTAGATAAAGGAATCATGGATGGATTAATGCTATTTAAATTAACATAACCAAAACTTTCACTTTTAGCATACAAAATCCAGAGTGGCAATAAAGTTTTGGGTGAGGGTTTCAAGGTTATCTTTTATTTAGGTAATTCAAATATATTTTAATCCATTATATAAACCTAAATAAAAGCAGGTATATTAGGAATCCTCACCCAAATTTGAGTTGCAGAAGTATTCATTGTTGTAGAGTCAATCCAATGGCTAAACAGCTTACAGCAAGAGCTCCCAAAACGAATATCAGATCCATTTGCCTGCATTTGCCCTAACCCAATAAAACTTGTTGAGTTAATAAGCAATCTAACTATTTTGTTTGTGTAAGCTGTTGCACTTGTATTAGCAATGGTAAAATTGGTAACATAGTTATTTGGGTTTACACATTGAGCGTATAGGCTTGTGATTGCTAATAAGGTAAGTATTGATATTAGTATGAGTTTTTTCATTTGTTGGATATAATATAACAAAAATTTTCACAGAGATAACCTCTAATTTGGATATTTGATGACAGGTGAAAAGTCGACTTTCCAAATATCCAATTCGTATAGCAATATTGAATTTCTTTATAGTATTTATGCATTAGCTTATTCAGCACATTTACAATTGTTTCTTTCATAACTTCATTCCTTGGCGCTTTTCAGGTAGATTTTTTCCCTTGTAAGATCTTTAAATTGTTTCAATCAGTTAGTTTTCATTGTACTTTTTCTCTGTATTTTTCTAATGCTTCACAATTTAAATACTCAGTTTTATTGTATGGTAATGAAAGTTCGTTTTTAATTTGTTCTTTGATTATAGAATCACCAAATTCAATTAAATGAATCATAGTTTGCAAGTAGGAGGGATGTCTTGTTATTTTAAACATAAAAAAAGACGCTGTCATTTTGCATAGGTCATAAAACGAGTCTCCATAAATTATATTATCCATTGCTTCTTTTAGCTCATCTAGATAATATAATTTTAAGTTTTCAGTAAAATAGGTTATTAATTGCAGAATTACATAATCATTAAACTTATTTCTTGTCTTAAATTGTTTTAAACATAGCTCGTAAGGCAATTCAATACCTTCCTTTGTTGCAATTTCTAAAAGTAAAGAAACGTTCCACCTATTCTTATCATTGATTTTTGCGATAATAGTTTTTCTAAGATATTCTTTTTGTGAAGCAGTGTATTCAATCTTTATATCTATTAAAAACTCTAAAAAGTACTTTTCTTCAAGTTCGAAAGCATTTTTTAATATCTCAAGTGATATTTTATTTTTCCTTAAATTAGATTTTAGTAGTCTAATTGATTTTAGGTCTTTTTCTTTCATCTTTTTCTGTTATCTTTAGTAGCTCTGCTTGGTCTATTTTTGGTTGCTTTATCATGTTGAATAAGTTTCATTTTCTCCGCTCCACTTATTGTGCCATTATTTTGTTTTTCTCTAAGTCTTTGTACATAATCTGCGTCATGTTTATGATTTCCTGATGAGGTATTCGTAAACGCATCTCTAACTATTTCAGGTCCATAAACCATGATAAGATAAGACCCATAGACTGCTAAAGCAACTTCACCAAAAAATGATGGTTCAGCTAAAGCTACAACTGCTACTCCTGCAAGTGATGAGGCAGCTTCTTTTCTTTTTTGTTCTGGCGGGCAGCCTTCACATGCTGATACTATTTCTTCGTTGGTAACTTCTGTTTCAATTGTTTTAGTATATTGGCTAGGAGCAGTTTTATCGTGGTACCCTCCCATTCCATAACCCCATCCACCTGATCCATAAGATACATTTAAGCCAAGACCCGATCTTGCTGTCCCAACCCCTAATCCACCGCTAACAGACCAATTTCCATTGCTCCATTGTTTGGTTTCGAAGCTATAGGTTTTGGAATAGCTTACACCTGCATTAAAGGCTCCAAAAGAAGTGTATGCGCTCGCCGAACTTGTGGTGCTTAAATCGGCTTGGTTAAAATTATAATCTAAGCTTTGACTAACAGTAGCTCCTTTCCCAAAGCCAGTTCCTCCAGCCCTATATCCAACTTCACCATAAACACCTGCTGAAAATCCGTTTCCCCAACCAATATTAATTCCTCCGCCTAATGGAATTCCAAATGGTGTGAGATTAAAACCCAAACTACCACCACCATTTCCAATATTCCATGTAATGATCTCCCCACTCGGATCCGTATATTTAAGCGGGTTATTCCAACAATAGCTATATCGGTTATAGTTTTGTGTATTATCTGGTGATTGAATAAATGGATCTGGGCTAAGCATTCTGCAGAGAACAGGGTCATATAACCTCCCATTCATGTTTATGAGGCTAAACATGTCTAAATGTTCGTGCATGGTATATCCTCGCATGGTAATGGAACCACTGCCAAATGGATTGGGTAATAAATAAGTCCAAGTTGATGGATTGCGTGGGCGCCCCCAAGCGTTCCCGCAAGGGGCGGGATAAACTTCACTTCTTTGTTCTACAATACTTCCACTGGCATCAGAAATAGCCATCAAACTTCCTTGATGATCTAAATGTAAATAAAATATTTCTGAACTAGTAGGGCTTATTTTTTTATGGATAGCAATTGGTTCACCACCTGCATAAATGTAAGTATATTCTACACCATTTAATATCTCCATGTTAGCACTAGAAATATAATAATTAGAAATGGTGTACATTGGGTAATGATTCTATATTAGGAGCCAACTATTAGAACAACTCTCCTTTGAATTCTTTCAATGGAATTTCTAAATCCAATAATTCTATTTTAAGCCCATTTTCCTTTTGTATTGGCATAAAGATTTGTCCAAAAGATTTTTTGTCTTTTGTAATAAATGCCCCAATTTTTCTATTAAATATCTGAGCTATCAACTTACAATCATCTTTTATTACGTTGCGTTCAATATTAGCAACTTGCTCCTTATTATTGATTAAAATTGAATGAAACTCTCCTGCTGTTTTTCCATCAAAAAAATCGAATGGGATAATTTTTACAAATTCAAGAGGTAAATTATAGGCATCATCTTTAACAGAGTATTCGGCAATAACAATGCTTGACAAATATATTTCTACTTTTTCTTTAAAGTATTTAAAATAATCCTTTGCATTTTGATGTAATTGGTCATTACTCTTAAGCAAACGAATACAAAAAGAAGTATCGAGTAGAATACTATCCATTTGTCCCTCCTCTTAATTCGTTTAACCAAGAATCGACATTAGGGATTGTATTCCATATTACCGAAGCTCTTTCTATTAACAAATCCAATTTATGTTCATCATAATTTGGATTGTATGTAATATAATCAATTAGTTTAAGGTCAAAAGGTTTGCCGTCTATAAGGTTTTGTTTTCCTTTTGCCCTTACTCCATAAATTTTGAACAAACGCTTTTCTCCTTCTAATAACTGTTGTTCGGAAGCACTTATTACAAGCTTACCATACTCTTTAGTTAATAAGTGAAAGTTCGGATTATTCCCCCCCTCTTCATTGACCTTACCATACAAAACAAATTCAGTTTCGATATGTGTAGCAGCTATTTTGAAAAATTGAGTTTCTTGGTTTATTTTTAATAGTGGTTTTGGATTTGAAGAACTGTAAAACGTAATTTCGAGATTTTTTTCCTTTGCATTACGTTGAAATTTATCAATAACCTCCGCTCTTTTGGAATCCAAAAAATCAATATTTCCTCTATTGTTAATTTCTCCTGACAGACCGTTAAACAATAAAACACCTGATATGGGCAAGTAAAATAAATTCCTTGCCGAACCTTCCTCTAACTTATATGAAATATGCGGTCGTTCTACTTTATCTCCTCTTTTAGGGTACAAGAACGTTTCTACATCGCTGATAATTTCTTTAATCTCTGCAATGTCTATATCAATGGGTTTAATCGGTTTGTTGCCAATTAAACCATCAATTTTAACTTCTATGTAACCTTGTTCTTCCACATTGCAAGTTTACGATTTTTTATTTATTTTCACTTCTTTCTAAAGTCTATGTTTTCGGTTCACTATTTATTTAAATGACGGTTTTGTCTCTGTTGTTAAGTAATACAACCATTGAACATAATATTGTTTTAACACCTATTAAACGTAATTCTATCTTAAAATCTTAACTAAATATCTTTTTGTAAAATTTTAATTAGTTCTTCAAAACTCATTCTATCTATACTCTCTGCCATTTCGTAAAAATTCAATGGAAAGATGAAATAGTATCACAATATGGTTTGAACTTTAGGTAATATAGAAGTAAGTATATTTCCCTTTTATACTTTATTGTATCGTATTTAATTAACTGGTTTTTTAAACCAACTCCTACTTATCCATACTCAACCCCATTAACTCAAAAGTTTTTTGGGCGGCCATTTGTTCGGCTTTTTTCTTGGAGGTGTGCTCGGCAATGCCTTGAATTTCTCCGGCATATTTTACCGTAATTTTATAGATTTTGTTCTTGCCGTCCGAAATTTCTTCTACTTCAAAATCCATGGGATTGCCATTCTTTTGTGCAAACTCAATTAAGCGACCTTTGAAATTGGTTTCGGTGCTTTGGAGTTTGTCAACGTCAATATGAAATCTTAAAAGGTTGTCTATGATAAATTGTTTACAGCCCTCAAATCCCGCATCTAAGTATATGGCGCCAATAAACGCTTCTAGGGCATTGCCAAAGATGCTATTGCGCAAATTAATATTCTGCATGGCCTTGCGGTCATAATCTAAAAGCAAGTTCAAATTAATTTTAATAGCCAATTCATTGAGGCTTTCTCTACTCACTATTTTTGAGCGCAATTGGGTCAAAAAGCCCTCATCTTTGAATGGATATTTTTTGAAAAGAAATTCTGCAACAATGGCGTTGAGCATTGAATCACCTAAATATTCCAGGCGTTCATTGCTGTCTTTATAACCATTGTGGTGTATAGTGCGCGAAACCGAATGGTGCCGAAGCGCTTGCTCATAAGCATGCAGACTCATAGGCATGATGCCTGTAACCGATTTTATCTTAAGCGCAAATGAACGTTGGTCCGCCGAACGCGGCTTTAAATGTGTAATTAAGGTCCTTAACAAAACCTATTCTACAAATTTTTTCACAATTACTGAGGCATTGTGACCACCAAAACCAAAAGTATTACTAATAGCAGCATTTACTTCGCGGTGTTGAGCCTTATTAAACGTTAGGTTCAAACCTGAATCTACAGCTGGATCATCTGTAAAATGGTTGATGGTTGGTGGAATAATCCCCTTATGAATAGCCAAAATACAGGCTATGGTTTCAATGGCACCCGCTCCACCTAATAAATGACCAGTCATAGATTTGGTAGAACTGATATTCATTTTGTAGGCATGATCGCCAAAAACCGACATAATAGCTTTTATTTCCTGTGGATCACCCAGAGGAGTAGATGTTCCATGAACATTTACATAATCAATTTCTTCGGGTTTCATCCCCGCATCTTCTAATGCATACTTCATCACATTGGTTGCACCCAATCCTTCAGGATGTGGAGCTGTCATGTGGTAAGCATCTGCAGATAGGCCGCAACCTACAACTTCTGCATAAATTTTTGCCCCGCGGGCTTTGGCATGCTCGTATTCTTCGAGAATCAAAGCGCCAGCACCTTCTCCTAATACAAATCCATCACGATCTAAATCGAATGGCCTTGACGCAGTTGCAGGATCATCGTTGCGCTCGCTCAATGCTTTCATGGCATTGAAACCTCCAATGGCAGCTTCATTTACACAAGCTTCTGAACCACCTGTAACAATAATGTCTGCTTTATTTAACCTAATGTAGTTAAATGCATCAGCAATTGCATTGGTAGAAGAAGCACATGCAGCTACAGTAACAAAATTGGGACCTCTATAACCATGTCGGATAGAAATCATGCCTGCAGAAATATCCCCAATCATCATGGGAATAAAAAACGGACTGAACCTAGGGGTTCCGTCGCCTTTGGCAAATTCTCTTACTTCATGTAAAAAGGTATGCAAACCACCAATGCCGGTGCCCCAAATAACGCCCACTCTGTCTTTATCAATAGAATCATCTAAGCCTGCATCTTTAATCGCTTCATCAGTTGTTACTATAGCAAACTGAGTAAAGCGGTCCATTCTGCGGGCCTCTTTTCTATCCATAAATTGGGTTGGGTCGAAATTTTTTACCTCACAAGAAAACTTGGTTTTAAATTTAGAAGTATCAAATTGGGTAGTTGGCGCTGAGCCACTTACCCCATTTGATAGTCCTTCCCAATACTCTTGTAATGTGTTCCCGATTGGTGTAATTGCACCTAATCCTGTTACTACAACTCTACGAGTAAGCATCAGCAATTAATTTACTGCTAAATTAGCTTTTTACGTTTTGCTCAATGTACGAAACAGCTTGTCCAACTGTACCAATCTTCTCAGCTTGGTCGTCTGGAATAGCAATGTTGAATTCTTTTTCAAACTCCATAATTAACTCAACGGTATCCAATGAATCGGCACCTAAGTCGTTTGTAAAACTTGCTTCATCGTTGATTTCACTTTCTTCAACTCCAAGTTTGTCCATAATAATGGCTTTAACTCTTCCTTTGATATCTGACATTTTCTTAAGATTTAATAGTCTGCAAATAAACTACTTTTTGTAATAAAAATGCAAGTTTTCAAATAAAGTGTGTTTTTATGTGCTATGAGTTTGGTTTTCTTTTGTTAAATTATTGGGTTTTTTCGGTTTTTTCCTATAAAAAGCCTTATTTTGTGTGCTTGAAAAAGTTACAATTGGAGGTCGAGGAGGATTTAGCTTTTCTCCTTTTTGGATTAGTTTCGAGCCATAAGGTGAGCAAATTGGTCTTTTTTTTGAACCAAATTGGCAATTTGGACTTCAGAAGAAGCGCAGATTTATTGCTACCAGATTTCAATCCTAAGTCGGAAACAAGTTTCTCTAAGTTCGATTTTATCGACGAAGAAAACCACTTGGACTTCTATTTGTTGGCTAATAAAGAGTTTGGTCTTTGCTTATTTAACGACCTCAGGCAATTTGATTATTTGGTGATTGTTAGGGGAGGCTTAGAATTTTTTGATGCCAGCAACTTTACCAAAGAAAGCATGAAGCTGCAGGGAATACAACTTGCGGCACCAATAGAAAACGAAAAAATAAAATCAACAGTAAGTTGGATAATATAATATATGAGTGAGTTAAAGTTTAATAGAACAAAGATTATTGCAACCATTGGACCTGCAACAAGTAGCTACGAAAATTTAAAAGAGATTGTTTTAGAAGGGGTAGATGTGTGTCGCCTAAATTTTTCGCATGGTTCTTATGATGATCACCAGGTTGTTATCAATAATATCAATCAGTTAAATGAAGATCTTGGAACTCATGTTTGCATGCTCCTCGATTTACAAGGGCCAAAATTGAGAGTGGGTGAAATGGAGAATGGCAAAATTGAGCTGAAAACCGGTTCAACCATTGAAGTAACAACAGAAAAATGTATAGGTACTGCCGAAAAAATCTATGTGAATTTTGAAAATCTTCCCAAAGATGTCAATAAAGGTGAGCGTATTTTATTAGATGATGGCAAGTTAGAATTGATTGTTATTGATACAGATAGAAGAAATTCAATCAAAGCAGAAGTTCTTGTTGGCGGCTTTTTAACCAATAAAAAGGGATTCAATTTACCCAATACCAAAATGTCAATTCCAAGCATGACCCAAAAGGACATGGATGATTTGAAATTTGGACTAGAACAAAAAGTGGAATGGGTGGCCCTTAGTTTTGTGAGAAATGCAGATGATGTTATTTTTATCAAGAACCTCATTGAGCTCAATGAATGGAAGCCACGTGTTATTGCAAAAATTGAAAAACCTGAGGCCATTGTTAACATAGATAGAATTATTGCTGTATCGGATGGCATTATGGTGGCTCGCGGCGATTTAGGTGTTGAAATGCCAATGGAGGAGGTGCCAGTTCTGCAAAAAATGATTGTAAAAAAATGCATCGAGGCTTCTAAACCAGTAATTATTGCCACCCAAATGATGGAGAGCATGATTACGAGTCCTGTGCCTACTAGAGCAGAAGTAAATGATGTGGCCAATGCAGTAATGGATGGTGCCGATGCAGTAATGCTAAGTGCCGAAACTTCTGTAGGGGCTTTCCCAACTTTGTGTGTACGTGCCATGCAAAAAACCATTGCCCAAGTAGAGCAAAAAACCAATGCTCCTTATTTCAAAGGCAAGAGACCTGATGATAATTCACCAACTTTTATCTCCGATGAAATATTATTTACTGCTGTGCGTATCTCCGACCACATGCGTGCCAAAGCTGTAATTGGTATGACCTTCTCTGGTTATTCTGCTTATCGCTTATCATCCTACAGGCCAAAAGCTGAAATATTTATTTTTACCACCAATCCAAGGTTGTTAAAAACCATGAGCTTGGTTTGGGGCGTAAGAGGATTTTTGTACCGTGGTTTTGAAAGTACCGATCAATCTATACAAGACATCAACGACCAATTGAAGCACATGGGATTATTAAAATCAGGTGATATTGTTATCAATACCGCCAGTATGCCTATTACAGATAGATCGAGAACCAATGCCGTTAAAATTAGTGAAATTAGTTAGGCACGATAATTAAAATTGTTGATTGAATTAATTTATAAAAAATGAAAATACCTTCCTCTCTTTTACTCCTTGTAGTACTGTTTATTTTTGCTTGTGGTAAAACCAATACCGTTACCCCTACAGATGGCGGTAATACTGTTGTTACCATTGATAGCTCTGAGTTCAATGGCCGCTTATTTGTAACTACCTATGATTATCAAAGTGGTAACAAAATTGGTGGCACCGATGTATATATTTACACCAATTACGAGGACATCAAAAGGCGTTTGTTTTTGCATTATAAGAAAACAAATACCAGTAATGCCGAAGCAGATTTTGGTTACTTGTTGCAAGGCAATTATTACATTGTTTCTAATACCATAAATAAATATGATACCAGTTTGGTTCAGATATTGAGCAAACGAATCATTCAAAGAAGTGTTTACCTACAATGAGCGAATTGGAAATAGAAAATAAGGTAGCTGCATCCGGACTCATTACTCTGAACTTGGAAGATTATGCGCCAACTTTTGAAAGGGTTGAATTGGATATCAAGCCTTGGCTGTTTCGTGAAATGATTTTGAAAGAAAAAGATTTTCGCGAATTTGTGAAGTTGCATGATTGGGCCCAATACCAAAATAAAATTGTGTGCTTTGTTTGTAGTGCAGATGCTATCGTTCCAACTTGGGCATATATGTTGTTAGCCATATCGGTTCAACCCTATGCTGTAAAATATTTTTTCGGTTCGAACCAAGAAATTGATGCAATTCTTTTTCATGAAGCCATCAATAAAATAGACTTCACTCAATATCAAGATAAGCGTGTAATTGTAAAAGGTTGTGGCGATATTCCTTTGCCCATCAATGCATTTGTGGAGATTACCGCCGGCCTTCAACCTTATGCCAAAAGCATTATGTACGGTGAGGCTTGTAGCAATGTGCCTATTTATAAGAAGAGGTAGACCATGGCCTGTTCATTTTGTGGGCTGTAGAATTAAGCTTATTTTTGTAAGCCATTTTTTGGCAATTCACTACAATAAACATGGCAAACTCAACTAAAATAAAATTAAGTCCGATCACCAATTTATCTGATGCACGCTTTGCTGCAGCTGCGGGAATTGAATACATGGGTTTTTGTTTTGATCCAAGCTCTCCAGATTTTTTATTGCCAATTAAAGCACTTGAAATTATTGAGTGGACCAGTGGCTCCTATGCAATTGGTGAGTTTGGCAACCAAGAGCTAGCCGAGATTAGTGAGCTGAGTGAGTTGTTGAACCTAGATGTTGTTTTGCTAAATAACCGCATTCTGCCAGATGAATTGCCCCAAATTGGAAAGCCAATTATTAAGGCCATTCAACTGGATGAAATGGGCCCTGTTGAATTGGCCAATGAACTATGTGCATATGCACCTTATGCAGATGCTTTTCAATTAAACGGAACCCAACCTATTGATGCGCGCAAGGATGAATTGATGAAAGCCTGCTTGCAATATAAAATTGTATGGAACTTGCCTTACAACAATACCAATGTGCTTGATATTTTAAATACCTATAAGCCTTATTCTTTGTTAATTTTGGCTGGTTCAGAAGAAAAAGTAGGCATGAAAGAATACGATGAGTTGAATGAAATGTTAGATTTATTAAAGGCATAGTACCTTCATAATTTCCTTTATTTTAAACTAGCTATTTCCTTTTTTACTACTTCCATTAACCTATCTACTTCGCCTGTATTATTGTAAATATGCGTAGAAACTCTCACCGAGTTTAAGCTGTTTTCTTGAACCATTCTTATGCGCACTTTTGCTTCGGCACATTTGGCATAAAATTTACTGAAGTCGAAGCCTTTTATTCTAAAGCCATTTACGCCACCGCGCGAGCGTTCTTCAGTTGGAGTGATGAGTTCAACCCTATCTCCAAAACTCAACAATTGGTCTTGTGCATATTTGCTCAAATACATAATGCGTTTGTGTATGTTATCCATGCCAATGCTTTCAATAAAATCTATGGCGGCATCTACTCCTCTGTACAAGCCTATATTTTGGGTGCCGCCATAATACCTATGGGCAGTATCTGCATAAGCTCCAGTTGAAATGGGTACTGTGGCCATGTTCCATTTGCCATTGTCGCTACCACCACCTACAAAATAAGTTTGTAAGGTGTTTTGAAAATCTTTTCTCACATACAAAAATCCCGTTCCTTTAGGACCAAGCATCCATTTGTGGCAACAAGAAGCATAGGCATCGCAACCCATATCGTGCAAATCAAGTTGTAACATTCCCGGACCATGCGCGCCATCAATAAAGGCAAAAATTCCTTTCTCCTTGGCCCAAGTGCAGATTTCTTTTGCAGGTAAAATTTGCCCCTGCGTACAAGGAATATGTGGCACAGCTACCACCCTGGTTTTTTTAGTATAAAGCGCTTTGATCCTATCCAAGGTTTCTGCAGCTGTTGATGCTGGAGTAAAAACTTTGATCACAATGCCATGCAACATTTGTCGGTTCAGCCAAGGAAAGGCATTGCCAACATGTTCGTGGGTGGTCATAATCACCTCATCGCCTTTTTTCAATGGAAGTCCCCAACAAACAATGTTAATGCCATCTGTAACATTGTGTGTGAGTGCAATCTCTTCTTCATTGGCACCTACAAATTTTCCTAGTTTAGCAGAAGTTGATTCCCAGCCACCATAATTGCCCAATACATCGCAATCGTTCATGCCTTTTTTTACGGCTTCAATCACCGGGTAAGGCGATGGTCCCATGGTGCCATTGTTTAAATAGGCCCATTCCTTTTGTAAGGGAAATTGTTGCCTCACCAATTGCCAATAATTTTCGTCGTTGGCCGCAATTATACCATTGCTAATAGGCAGTGGCGTAGGCAATAAATCATTGCTCAGCGCAGGAATTGCCATTGCGCTCAATAGTGTTGCTGAACCCTGTTTGATAAAATTTCTTCTGCTAGCTTTCATAAGATTAATTTAAGTACAAGGTATAAATTTTTTTGTAAAGAGTTATATCTTGCCCCAACTTATTGCAAGTGGAATGAAGGAAAATTATCGTGTAATTGGGCTCATGAGCGGCTCTTCTTTGGATGGAGTGGATGTAGCTTGTTGCGATTTTTGGTGGAAGGATAATAGTTGGCAGTACAAAGTAATTGAGGGCAAAACCTATCCTTATTCTGAGATGTGGGTGGCTCGCTTGCAACAATTGCCCCAACAAAGTTTGGAGGTATTTCCTAAAACCCACGCCTTTTATGGCAGGTATTTGGGACAATTGGTGAACCAATTTATACAAGAAACAAAATTTACGGCAGATTTTGTGGCCTCCCACGGGCATACTATTTTTCACCAACCCAATGCAGGTTTTACTGCCCAAATTGGCGATGGGGCAGCCATTTCGGCCATTTGTGGCTTACCGGTTGTGAGTGATTTTAGAAGCATGGATATTGCCCTAGGTGGTCAAGGTGCACCGCTAGTTCCAATAGGAGATCAATTGCTTTTTGGAGAATATGAGGCTTGTTTGAACCTAGGTGGAATTTCTAATATCTCTTATAAAAATAACAACAAAGTTGCGGCTTATGATATCTCTCCTTGTAATTTGGTGCTTAATAAAATGGCGCAAATATTGGGTCAGCCATACGATAACAGAGGCATGTTGGCAAAAAGTGCTGAACCTAATTTGGAACTAGTGAACCAATTAAATGCCTTGGCCTTTTACCAGCAAAGTGGTGCAAAATCATTGGGAATAGAATGGGTGAACCAACATATTTGGCCCATAGTAGCTCAATTTCCTCAATTAAATGAATTGAAAATCTTGGCTAGCTTATCAAAACATATTTCTTTTCAAATTTCTTCGGTGATAAATGAACAGCAAATAAAAAGCGTTTTGGTTACTGGTGGCGGGGCTTTCAACGATTATTTGATCCAACAAATTCAAGAAAATACCAGCGCAAAACTCATCATTCCAGAACTAGAATTGGTTCAATTTAAAGAGGCGCTTATCTTTGCATTTCTGGGGGTACTAAGAATTTGCAACCAGAACAATGTTTTGTGCTCAGTTACAGGATCTAACAAAGACCATGTGGGTGGGGCACTTTACGGAAATTTTAACTTACTAATATATAATAGACTAGAAGCAACATGCAATTACAAAAACTCATAAAAAAATACGAGGAAAAACAACCTGAAATTGTTTTTGAATGGAAAGATAGTGAAACAGAAGCAGAAGGTTGGGTGGTAATTAACTCACTCCGTGGCGGTGCAGCTGGTGGTGGAACTCGTATGAGAAAAGGCTTGAACAAACACGAAGTAACTTCTTTGGCAAAAACCATGGAAATTAAATTCACAGTTGCTGGTCCTGCCATTGGTGGCGCTAAATCTGGTATCAACTTTGATCCTGCAGATCCTCGTAAAAA
>CAMCJW010000018.1 GCA_945875195.1 Chitinophaga pinensis
GCTAAACTTTATCCAGTAAATAAGATTTTTAAGCCTGCTTGCCTTTGCTTATTTTAAATAGCAAAAAAGATTTGGTTCAAACCGACAAAAATCTGCCACTCTGTCATAAAAACCCTTATATTTGCCAATTGAAAAGGAGCGTAAATGAAAGGAATAGTATCAGAAAATACATCGGAAACAGCAGTAAGAAAATTATATATTGAAACCTATGGTTGCGCCATGAACTTGGCAGACAGCGAAGTTGTAGCCTCCATTATGGCTAATAAGGGCTATCAAACTACTCAGGAAATGAAGGATGCAGATATCATTTTTGTGAATACCTGCGCTATCAGAGACAATGCAGAAGCACATGTTTGGGGTAGGTTAAAAGAAATGCGACCATACAAGCGAAGCAAACCCGATATGATTATTGGTGTTTTGGGTTGTATGGCAGAGCGCTTAAAAACGCAATTATTAGAGAAAGAACAAATTATTGATTTGGTGGTTGGACCAGATGCTTACAGAGATATTCCGCAACTGATAACCCAAGTGGAAGAAGGTCAGAAAGCTGTGAATGTTTTGCTTTCTAGAGAAGAAACCTATGCAGAAATAACACCCGTAAGATTGAGTTCAAACGGAGTAACAGCCTTTATCAGCATCATGCGCGGTTGCGACAATATGTGTTCCTTTTGTGTAGTACCTTTTACTAGAGGAAGAGAAAGAAGCAGGGACTCCATTTCCATTGTTCATGAAGCTATTGAATTGCATAAATCTGGCTACAAGGAAGTAACCTTACTCGGTCAAAATGTAGATTCTTACAAAGAACTAGATGAAGCAGGAAATACCGTTTGTAACTTTGCTCAGCTGCTCGAAAAGGTTGCATTAATAGCACCAGATTTAAGGGTTAGGTTCAGCAGTTCGCATCCAAAAGATATAACCGATGAGGTATTGTATACTATGAAAAAGTATAACAATATCTGTAAGCACATCCACTACCCTATTCAATCTGGCAACTCTAGGGTTTTAGATTTAATGAACCGAACCTACGACAAGGAATGGCTCAAAATGCGCTTGGATAAAATTAGGGAAGTACTTCCAGATTGTGGCATTTCTACAGATGCAATCGCAGGATTTTGCACCGAAACGGAAGAGGAGCATCAAGATACGATAGAGATGTTTAAATACGCCAAATTCAATTTTGCCTTTATGTATCAATACAGCGAAAGGCCAGGAACTTTGGCTGCCCGCAGGTACACAGATGATATTCCTTCGGAAATAAAATTGAGGAGACTGCAAGAAATAATAGTGGTACAACACCAAAATAGCATGGAGTTAAACAGCGCGCAAATTGGAAAAGTAGTAACTGTTTTAATTGAAGGATTTTCTAAACGCTCGGAAGATGATTTAAGAGGCAGAAGCGACCAAAATGCCTTGGTATTGTTTCCAAGAGAAAATTACCAAAAAGGACAATATGTTAAAGTACTCATTGAAAGAAATACGCAAACCAGTTTAATTGGAAAAGTAGTTGAATTGGTTTTACATCCATAAAACATGCAAAAGCAAGTCGCCTTTTTTCAAACCTGGGATAATTTCTTATACAAGTATCACTTGTATTACAGAAACCTGAGTGATAAGGGGAAAATGCGCTTTGCAAAAAGAGTGGAATCGGTATTTAACAATGTAGAAATTATAGGTAAAGAATCACTTGAAATCAATGACGAAATTCGAATTTTAGTGATTTCAAATTTGGTGGAACTCACCTTTGGTTTAAAAGAATTTTGGTTGTATGGCTATGAGTATATTAGCTTGTACCCAGAAGCATTTTTTGTTAAATCGAAGGGAGAGGCTGTATCTGGTTCTACTTACCAAAACAAAATAATTTCTTTGTCGTGGCAAGACTTTGCCATGGACCACCTTCATGCCAAAACAGGTAAAAACATTAGCTTGGCGCAATATGCATTGGCCTTGGTTAGGACCGTTTTCAATGGTAAACATTACGACTTAAAATTTGGAAGTTACCTAGATACTTGGTTCGAAATCATAAAAAAAGAATGTGCAGCAAAAGCTGACGGAACATCCATGCAACACCTCAATGAAAATGCAGATGATTTACCTATTGTTTTTAGTAAATGCGTTGAAATGTTTTTTGAAAAGCCCGAATTATTCAAGAGAGATTTGCCTAATTCATTTGCGCATTTTTGTTTGTTGCTGAACCAAAATCCTTTAAACATTGCAGAAGATTATGCCTATAACAGAGAAGATTTAAACAAGCGTAATTTGTATGAACCACTTCCGCAAAGCATACCCTACAATTTCAAATACAAACAATGGCATTGGGCCTATAATTTTGTATTCTTTGGCCCCACAATTTGCCCCATGGTTCTGTATTTTTTGCACAGCGCATTATTGGTTCAGCCCGAAAACATTGCCCTATTTATTATTCTAGCTGGCATATTCATGGGAATAATTTTATATGAACCCTTGAAAAGAATGGATCTTTTTTACAACAGGTGGCTACTATTGGCTAACGGAATTTTTGGCTATAGCCCTTGTTTGGTCACATTTTTGCTTGTCTTCAATCAAATGCATGGGTATTCATTTTCTGCCAAAGAAAGCAAACACAAGATAGCAAGTTTTTATCAAAAAGTACAAACAAACAACCAAGATAACGCACAATCTATTACCTTTAATTTTAGCGATGAATACTTAATGAACTATCCTAAAGCCAGAACTTTTGATAGCTTTGACATACCACCAACCAATAAAATAACCTTATTTAACGGCGTAAATTACGAAATTAGGAATGGCCTTTTGGGTATTCCCATTATAACAAAAAGAGAACTATATTAATATGAACCTACAAGATATCAAACAAAGATTTGAAATTATTGGCAATTCGCAATTGCTTAATATTGCTTTAGAAACTGCTGTAAAAGTTTCGAGCACTGATATTACTGTTTTAATCAATGGCGAAAGTGGCGTTGGAAAAGAAGCCTTTTCCAAAATCATTCATGCTATGAGCAACCGTAAACACGGACCATTTATAGCGGTTAACTGCGGCGCTATACCTGAGGGAACAATAGATAGCGAATTGTTTGGCCATGAAAAAGGATCATTTACGGGAGCGCATGAAACACGCAAAGGATACTTTGAAACCGTGAGTGGCGGTACAATTTTCTTAGATGAAATTGGCGAATTGCCGCTAGAAACTCAAGCAAGATTGCTGCGTATTTTAGAAAGTGGTGAGTTCATTAAAGTGGGTTCGAGCAAAGTGCAAAAAACAGATGTACGAATTGTGGCAGCTACCAACAGAGATTTGATGGAACTTTCTTACAAAGGAAAATTCAGAGAAGATTTGTATTACAGGCTTTCAACTGTACCAATTAAGGTACCAGCCTTGAGAGAAAGAAAGGAAGATATTCATTTGTTGTTTAGGAAATTTAGTGCCGATTTTGCAGAAAAATACCGTTCTAAACCAGTAGTTTTAGAAGGTGATGCTTTAAATATTTTGCAGAATTATTCTTGGCCAGGAAATATCCGTCAGTTGAAAAATATTGCTGAACAATTGTCGGTTTTGGATGAAGACAAAATAGTGAATGGCTCAGAATTAACAAGGGTGCTGCCAGCCGAAAAACCAGGATTACCAATGCTTATTGGCTCTAATTCCCCAGAGCAACAATTTAGTGAACGCGATATTTTTTATAAAGTATTGTATGATTTACGCAAAGATTTGAGCGACTTAAAATCCATTGTTTTTGATTTGATGCAGAGCAATCAAACAAATCATCCGGGTGAACCAAATAAAACTTTTAAAAGTAATTTTGTGAGAGAGGAGCAAAATCCAATTCCAACTAATCAAGGTTTTGTGAATATTCCTAACCCTCCAATAAATAATACCAACTCCCAAATCATTGATATTACCGAAGCCCAAGCAGAACCAGAATCGTTGAGCATTGAGGACAAAGAAATTGAGTTGATTAGGAAGTCGTTAAAAAAACACAATGGCAAGCGCAAAAAGGCTGCACAAGAATTAGGTATATCAGAAAGAACCTTGTACAGAAAAATCAAGCAATACGATATGGAATAGGTTTTTTGAAAAAAAATAGTGGTTTAATTGCAATTCCTTATTTTTGTTTTCTGCCTATGAAAGAAACTGGTATAGACTTACTGCAAATCCATTTAATGGAGCCAACTACGGTAATAACAAACCTTATTACTGGTGGCCTATGTCTATATTTTTTCAAAAAATTAACCCAGCAACCGGTTCAATTTAGCCTAGGTTCAAATTGGAAATTCTTTTTCTTATACATGGGAATTGCCAGTATTATTGGTGCATTTACCCATGGCTTTAAATCTTATTTTGGCAACGACGACTATTATTATATTTGGTTGTTTATGAACTTATCTGGAATTCCATGTTCCTATTTTTTGCTACAAGCTAATATTGAATTATCGAAATTGACCGATAACCTCAAACAAATTTTAAAGAAATTAAGTATTGTGCTTACTGCCGCTCTTACCTTACTGGTAATTGGTTTAAACGACTTCCTATTGATAAAAATCAATGCTGGCTTTGTTATCTTGTTAACGCTGTATAACCACCTAAAACGTTATAATGAAGGCCATCAAGGTAGCGGCTTTATTTTAGCAGGTTTTTTGGTGAGTACCCTCTCTATTTTGGTTCATACCACCCAATTCTCATTGAGCGATTGGTTTAATTTTAAAGACATCAGTCATGTAATCATGAGCATTAGCTTGTACATCATTTTTTTAGGTGTGATGCTTAAAATGAAAGTGCATGAATTATCCATAAAAAAAGCCACTTAATTAAGTGGCTTTTTTTATTTAATCGAAAATATTTTTTTAGTGCTTGTGCTCACCTTTTTCGTCGTCGGTGCTGCAACATTTCATTTTACTTGAATGTGATTTTACACAAGCATCGCCGCATTATTTGGCGCATTCTTCGGCAGTTTTACAACCTTTATCGCAACCTTCCATGCAAGAACTTCCCATTTTAGTTTTGCACATTTCTTTGCATTTAGCCTCATCAAATTTACCATCAGCACCATACATGCTTTGGCACATTTCTTTTTCTTCTGCACTGCAACCAACGCTATCGCAATAGGCTGCACATTCTTCTTTGCTCATGGTTTTGCATAGGCTCATATCGCATTTGCCCATAACCATGCCGCTATTAGTCGACATCATATCAGCACAACATTCCATTTGTGCGCCTTGCATTTTCAATCCTTGGTTAGCAGTCATACCGCCCTCTACAGCAATGTATGGCGCAATTACCAGAGATACAATCGACATCAATTTAATTAAAATATTCATTGAAGGACCAGAAGTATCTTTAAATGGATCTCCAACAGTATCGCCAGTTACAGAAGCTTTGTGTGGTTCAGATTTTTTGTAGAACATTTCACCATTGATCATCACTCCTTTTTCAAATGATTTTTTGGCATTGTCCCAAGCACCACCTGCGTTACTTTGGAAAATACCCATTAACACACCACTTACAGTAACACCAGCCAATAAACCACCCAATACTTCTGGACCAAATGCAAAACCAACAATTAAAGGTGTAATCAAAGCAATAGCACCTGGCAACATCATTTCTCTGATAGAAGCTTTGGTAGAAATAGCCACACATTTTTCGTATTCAGGTTTTGCTTTATATTCCATGATACCCGGAATTTCGCGGAATTGACGGCGAACTTCTTGAACCATATCCATTGCAGCTTTACCTACCGCTTGAATACACAATGCCGAGAAAATAAATGGGATCATACCGCCAACAAATAAACCAGCCAATACATTTGCCTTGTAAATATTAATGGCATCAATACCAGCAATACCCACAAATGCGGCAAATAAAGCCAAAGAAGTTAAAGCAGCAGAGGCAATAGCAAAACCTTTTCCTGTTGCTGCAGTAGTGTTACCAACTGCATCTAAATTATCTGTACGCTCTCGCACTTCTGGAGGTAACTGACTCATTTCTGCAATACCACCAGCGTTATCTGCAATTGGTCCAAAAGCATCAATGGCTAATTGCATAGCAGTAGTTGCCATCATACCTGCAGCTGCAATTGCTACACCATATAAACCAGCGAAATAATAAGAAGCCATGATACCAGCTGCCAATGTTAATATAGGAATAACAGTAGATTTCATACCCACCGATAAACCACCAATGATATTAGTTGCATGTCCGGTAGATGATTGCTGTATGATAGATAATACTGGCGCTTTGCCCATAGCAGTGTAATACTCGGTAACAATACTCATAATGGCACCAACAATGGTACCAACCAATATGGCATAAAATACATTTAAGCTGGTGAAATTGTAACCACGCATGCTCAATGTTTCAGGCAACATCCACATTACTATAAAATAAGAAGCAACAACTGTTATAGCCATAGAAGCCCAGTTACCTAAGTTCAAAGCATTTTGTACGCTAGACTTATCATCTTTAATAGTTACAAACCAAGTTCCAATGATAGAAAATACAATACCCAATCCACAGATGAGCATAGGCAATAATATTGGCGACATGCCACCAAATTGATCTCCGCTAGCGTCAATTTCTTGACCCAAAACCATGGTAGCTAAAATAGTTGCCACGTATGAACCAAATAAATCGGCACCCATACCGGCCACATCACCTACGTTGTCTCCAACATTATCCGCAATGGTTGCAGGATTTCTAACATCATCTTCTGGAATACCAGCTTCCACTTTACCTACTAAATCTGCTCCAACATCCGCAGCTTTGGTATAAATACCGCCGCCAACGCGGGCAAATAAGGCTATTGATTCAGCTCCCAATGAAAAGCCAGTTAAAACCTCAATAGCCGTTTTAACCGTATCTACGCCTAAATCAGCAAATATATTTAAGAACACAATAAACAAACCGCCTAAACCTAAAATAGCTAAGCCAGCAACACCCAAGCCCATAACGGTTCCACCTGTAAAGGAAACTTTAAGCGCTTGCTTTAAACTTGTTCTGGCAGCTTGGGTTGTGCGCACATTTGCCTTAGTGGCAACTCTCATTCCAATATAACCTGCAGTTGCAGAAAATACTGCGCCTATAATAAAGGCAATAGAAATAATCCAACTAGAATGAATTGGCTTACCATTCACTTCATGAATTGTTCCTGAATAAGCCAATAAAGCTGCGGCAAAAGCCACAAAAATACTAAGTACTTTCCATTCAGCTTTCAAAAAAGCCATGGCACCATCTGCAATATAACCTGCAAGTTCTTGCATGTTTTTATCTCCCGCATCTTGCTTGCTTACCCAAGCACTTTTAATGGCCATTACAATTAAGCCAACCAGGCCAAGTGCAGGAACCAAATAAATTACATTCATCATAATTTTCCTATATTTAGTATTTTCTTTTAAAGGTTGCAAAAATAGGGATTGGCAGCCATTCTAAGCAAGTAAAAATAAAAAAGGATTCCATTTAGTAATCAGGTTGTTATAAAATCTACCTAATTTAACTGCAAAATTAGTCGCATGAAAACCCATTTTTTACCCCTCCTGCTTTTAGGATGCTGGCATCATTGTGTTCAAGGTCAAATAATTGGCCAAACATTTGGTGCAGAATGTCTCTCCTTAGCTAAAATAGGCACCTTGAGCACCACTGGCTTTGAGGTGTTCAATAATCCAGCCTTAATTGCCAAAAACACGCATACTTCGCTAAGTTTGTTTCATACAACCCCCTATTTTCAAAAGAATTTGGCTCAAGCCGGTATTTGTTTTCAAAATCCTGGCTACAAACTGCCATTTGGTTTCGGTTTGATCCAACAAGGCAACAGTTATTTTAACCAGCAATTAATTTCTTCGGGCATTGCTAAAAAACTCAGTAAACATTTATACCTAGGTGCTGGCTTCCATTATTTAATTACCCAACAATTTCAAATACCATCAAGGGGAAATTTTATTGGCACCCTTGGCATGTTTTTTCAATTGAACGAAAAGTGGAATTTATCGTCGCATATCATCAATTTAAATGGTGCCAGTTATGCCTTAGAAAGAACAGAAATAATACCTACCCTTATTCAATTAGGCAGCTCCTTTCAATACAATGATCAACTTATTTTTTATGCAGAAATGGAGCAGGTATTGAAACAACAAAGTACCTCTAAATTAGGCCTAAAATACCAATTAAATGATCAATTTAACTTACTCTTTGGCTATAAAAACAACCCACAACAACCCAGCTTTGGCGCCAGTTACAAAAGCAAGAAAACAAAAATTATTCTAGGCACAAACCACCACAGATTTTTAGGTTTTAGCTCCTTTGTTGAATTTCAATTTGTGATTGGGCAGAAAAAATGAAATTACCATTAACCTTGCTTTTATTGATTTACAGCAGTGCTTTCATACAGGCTCAAAACAATACAGCAGCCAATAATTGGATCAAAATTACCCTTGAAAAAATATTGGATAACCAAGCAACGGAGGTAGATCAAAGCGACTTAGAATTAAGTATTCAAGAATGGATAAACAACCCTATTCCCATTAACCAAGCAAATAGCATTACTTTATCTAAGTTATTCTTTTTGAGCCCAAAAGAAATAAATGCCCTATTCAATCACTTGTCCAAATATGGTCCATTTTTGAGCATATACGAATTACAAGCGGTTGAAGGCTTGGATCAAACCGTTATTGAATTATTGAGCTACTTTGTGCGGGTAGATGAGCGCAAAATGAGCGATTACTTATCGTTGCCGGCCTTACTCAAAAAAGGCAACCATGAACTGATTTTGCAAGGCGATAGAACTTTGCAAAATACCAAGGCTTATCAAAGTCGAAACATATATGCAGGCAGCGCCGAACACTTATCTTTGAGATATAGATTTGTTTATAGCAATAAACTCTATTTAGGATTTGGATTAGAAAAAGACGCTGGAGAAAAATGGAATAAGACAGGCGATTTTCAAACATTTCACCTATTGTATAAAGGCAAGGGATTACTGCAAACATTGGCCATTGGCGACTTTCATGTAAACATGGGTAAGGGCTTGTGCATGGGCACTTCTATGTTCAATGGCAAATCATCTTTGGTCATGCAATCGCAATTCTATGGTGAAGGAATTAGGCCATATAGATCGCTCAATGAAAGTGGTTTTATGCGAGGATTTGGCATAGGCTTAAAGAAAAATAAATTCCATTTTGATGCTTTTGCAAGTGCACAACCTGTAACTGCAAGTGTTGAATATGATAGTTTATTAAATGAAGATATCATTGGAAGCATTGCCTTGAGTGGCTTGCACAGAACTGCCAGTGAAATTGCCAAAAGAAAATCTGCCTGGCAACAAACTATGGGTGCCCATTTAAAATACGGAGCAAAACACTTTCAACTTGGTATGAACTATGCTAAAAAAGAAAAGAGCAGCAGCTTGCTGAACCAAGATAATATAAGAAGGTTAATGAATCCACTCTCGAATAATATTTTGAGTATAGATTTTACTTATATATACAAAAGCATTATTCTAAGCGGTGAAGCTGCCAAAACAAACTTAGGCAAAAAGGCCTTTGTGTTCAATGCATTGATTCCTCTGCACAGCAAATTAGAAATGATGCTTATTTACCGCAACTATGGCAGTGGGTTTGAAAACATTTTCTCCAATGCTTGGAGTGCTCAAAGCGCAGTTGGCAATGAGCAAGGACTCTACACTGCTTTCACCTTTAGGCCTAAAAGAAACCAACAATGGAGTGTGTATGCAGATTTATTTCAATCGCCAAAGCCACGCTACCAAGCTGCATTGCCCAACAAAGGCGCTGATTATTTAATAGATTACCTGCATGCTTTTAGCAAAACTTTGAGTATTAACTTTAGGTGGAGGTACCAACAAGCAGAGAAAGATTTGCCCGTAGAGCAAACTATTACCAAACAATTGAGTCAAAATACCAGGGAACAATTTAGGATTCATTTGAGCTACCAATTGAATGCAAGTTGGCAATACCAAGCAAGGTTTGAAAAAATAAATGCCCAAAAAACTGATGGCAAAAAATACCAAGGCAGTATGATTTACCACGACTTTAACTACCATCCTAAAAATACTGCCTGGAGCTTTAGGGCTCGTTTTTGTATATTTCAAATTGAGGATTATGCAGCCAGAATATATGTGCAAGAAGGAGATGTGATGTACAATTATGCTCAGAGTTTGCTCAATGAAAATGGCATGCGGTTTTATGCAATGGGAACCTACCACCTAAGTAAAAAAATGGCCGTACAATTTAGGATAGCCCACACCTATTTACCAGAAGCTACCAGCATTGGCAGCAGTTGGGATACCATTGAAGGGAATAAAAAAACGGATGTAAAAATACAGTTGCGTGTAAAATTTTAAACAAATGGTTAACAAGTAGTCTTACAAGATTTGGAAACACCTCTCAATTTGTGTACTTTCGCAGCTTTAAAAGCAAACAGACAAGATGGATCTTTTTGAGAAATTACAGAACAAAATCGGACCTTTGGGTCAGTATGCAGATGATGCATATGGCTATTACATGTTTCCAAAATTGGAAGGTGAAATTGGACCAGAAATGAATTTCCGTGGTCAGAAAATGTTAAATTGGAGTTTAAACAACTACCTTGGTTTAGCTAATCACCCAGAAGTTAGAAAAGCGGATACTGATGCCACTGAGCAATTTGGTTTAGGTTACCCAATGGGAGCGCGAATGATGAGTGGTAATTCTATTTACCATGAGCAATTGGATAGAGAATTGGCCGCATTTGTAAAAAAAGAAGATGCTGTATTGCTAAACTACGGTTATCAAGGAATGGTTTCAACCGTTGATGCCTTAGTTGATAGACATGACGTAATTGTGTATGATGCCGAAAGTCATGCTTGTATTGTAGATGGCGTTCGTTTACACATGGGCAAGCGCTTTGTGTTTGAACACAACAACATGGAAAGTCTTGAAAAGCAATTACAACGTGCAACGCGTTTAACCGAGGAATCGGGCGGAGCTATTTTAGTGATTACAGAAGGTGTTTTTGGTATGACAGGCGCCCAAGGAAAGGTGAAAGAAATTGTGGCTTTAAAGAGCAAATATAACTTCCGTTTATTTGTAGATGATGCGCATGGTTTTGGAACTATGGGTAAAACGGGTGCAGGAACTGGCGAAGAGCAAAATTGCCAAGATGGTATTGATATTTATTTTGGAACCTTTGCCAAATCAATGGCCTTAATTGGTGGATTTATTGCGGCAGATAAAAACGTTGTAAAGTTTTTACGTTACAATTTGCGTTCTCAGATTTATGCCAAATCAGTTCCAATGCCAATAGTGGTTGGTGCCCTAAAAAGATTAGATTTAATCCGTAAACACCCCGAATACAGAGATAACCTTTGGAAAATTGTGAATGCCTTACAAAGCGGATTAAAAGCAGAAGGATTTGATTTGGGTAAAACCAGCTCTCCTGTTTGTCCGGTTATAATGCATGGAACGGTGGGTGAATCTACCTCGGTGGTGCATGATTTGAGAGAAAATCACCATATTTTCTGCTCGGTTGTGGTTTATCCGGTGATTCCAAAAGGAATGATTTTGTTGCGTTTAATTCCAACTGCAGTGCATAATTTGGAACAGGTGGATAGAACCATTAAAGCTTTCATGGAAATAAGAGAAAAGTTAAAAAATGGAACTTATATTTCTGACAAGGTAATTAACATGGCAGAAAAAAATTAACAAAACAATCTCACAGATTTTTCGTTAGTTTGACAAAAGAAGCGTTTTAAAGATTTTTGAAACGCTTCTTTCATTTAACATTTAAACAAATCAATATCATGAATATTAAAATATTAGGCTTTTTATTACTTACTACTGCCCTAACTAGCTCATTTAAATCAGCAGAAGAAATTAAGTGGCTTGATTTTAACAAAGGCTATGATATGGCCAAAAAGAAAAACAAAGTAATGTTGGTAGATGTATATACCGATTGGTGTGGCTGGTGCAAGCGCATGGACAAAGATGCCTATGGCAAAACCAATATCATTGAAGTGGTGAATAAAGATTTTGTGGCTGTGAAGTTTAATCCAGAGCAACAAGGTATCTCTTATTCATACGAAGGCAAAACATACACTGGAGAGCAATTGGCAGGCGTAATTAGCAATTATTCAATCAATGGTTATCCTACCACCATTTTCTTGTACCCTAAAGGCAAGAAAATGGAAGTGGTTGTTGGCTACAAAAACGCAGAGCAACTAGCGCCCATCTTAACAGACATCAGAAAGAAAATGACTGGGAAATAAGTCATCAATTTTTCTTGAAAAACTCAGTTAATTTAAATATTCTTCCCAAAATTGTTTAGGGGAAACAATTTTAGTTTGTTTATAGGCTGAAAAGGTAAAGTCATTTGTATTACCCGTAATTATATAATCAGCTAAACATTCATCTGCTAGTTCTAATATCATATTATCATCTAGGTCTGATATTAGTTCGAGCTTTATTGTTGGATTATACCTCTTTGATTTTGAATCTATTTCTGCTAGTACAGCCTCTGCCCTTATAAAGAAATCGGGATATTTGGAAAATTTAGGTCTACAAAGTACTTCATAATACTCCTTCATTAAATCATTTGAAACACATAATTGAATATTATCTTTCAAAAAAATATCATAAATAATTAGGTAAGGATAACTCCGTTGAATTAGTGCAGAAATGAGGACGTTAGTATCAATTACGATTTTTAGCATCTGTTCTAACTGCTTTTACCTCATTTGCAATTTCATCTATTGTCAATTTTGAAAGTCCGTTTTTCTCTGCCAATTCTAAACATTTATTTAAATTTTGAATTGACAACTCCTTTGTAACAATTTCAATCAACTCAGAAAAATTGAGGTTCTCATTTTTGATTCCAAATTTATTAAACTCTAACTCTGAAATAGCAATATTAAGGGTTCTCATTTTATTTATTCTTTATCAAACTTAAAACAAAAAAGATTAAAAATCTACCTAAAAAAATCTTCATAGATTATTGTTAGAGGCTAAAAAACATAACTATCTAATAAAATTCAAAAACTATTAAGTATGAAGTTTTTTCAACTTTAGTCATCATAAGCCTGTCAAACCACGTCATCCTGAGTCTGCCGAAGGTCGTCATCCTGAGCCTGCCGAAGAACAACTTTTAAATATGCCTCTCCGCGTGGTAAGATGACCTTACCAAGGCGCCAGATTCAACGTAATTGAAACCCATTGCTAAACCTGCTTCTTTGTAATAGGCAAACTGCTCTGGGGTTACAAATTCTTCCACATTTAAATGCATTTTGGTGGGTTGTAGGTATTGACCGAGTGTGATTACATCACATTTATGGTCGAGCAAATCTTGCATTACCTCTAGTACCTCTGCTTCGGTTTCGCCAAGACCAAGCATTACGCCACTTTTGGTTCTCCTGCCACGTTCCTTGGTTAGTTTAATTTGCTCCAAGCTTCTCTCGTATTTGGCTTGTGGCCTCACTTTTCTATACAACCTTTTAACAGTTTCCATGTTGTGTGAAACTACCTCAGGCTTTTCATCAATTACTTGGTAAAGTAAATCCCAATGGGTTAAAAAATCTGGTATCAAGGTTTCCATGGTGGTACCCGGACTTTCTTGTTTAACCAAACGAATGGTATCTGCCCAAACCTTGGCACCTTTATCTGGCAATTCATCGCGGTTAACAGAGGTGATTACCGCATGTTTTACCGCCATGAGTTTAATGGCTTCGGCAACTCTCCTAGGTTCATCCAAATCATAGCTGTTGGCTCTGCCAGTGGCAACTGCACAAAAAGAGCAGCTTCGTGTGCAAGTATTGCCTAAAATCATAAAGGTTGCAGTACCCTCGCCCCAACACTCACCCATATTTGGGCAATTGCCACTTTCGCAAATGGTGTGTAATTTATGCTCGTCAACTAATTTCCTCACTCTGCGGTAATTTTCGCCAGTAGGTAATTTAACTTTTAGCCAACTTGGTTTCTTAACTTTCTCTTCTCCTAATACCGGTAATTCAATCATTCTTATTTTCTATTTCCCCAATTATACGAAACATAAAAACCATAAAAAGCTTGGTCGTAATTGGTGTGAGCCATCAATGGAACTGCATTTAAAAATAAATCAAGGGTTACTCCTGCTTCTAAACACCTAATTTCATCGGCATACTGCCCCCACTCTACCTGAAAGCCAGCTTTACCTGCACCTCCAATGTTTAATTTGGTTTCACTAAATCCTTTAAAAAAACCTGAGTTTCCGTAAATTCTATATATATCGGTATGTTTGGCCGGATCATATCTTTCACTCACCAAATAACCTTCACTGGGCGCATTTTCGTATGGATAAAACACCTCAATATAACAAGGTTTTAAAAAGGCAATATTGGCTCCTATGCTATAAACAAAATTTAAGCCTATGGCATTTTTATACGGTCGTTCCGTAATGGCTATGGTTTGACCCAAGGTAGGACGTAAAAAAAATGCCAAATTTAACCTGCCAAAAGTATATTGGGTGGTGCTTTGGTTAAATCCTTGCCTCCTCACCTCTTTTGGATGCTTGATACGTGAAAAGTCTATTTCGAAATGATTTTGTTCTTTGCCTGTTTTATGCCAACCTAAGCGGTAAAAGGCACCCCACGACTTAAACGAATTTAAGCTAAGCCCGAAGGTGTTGCTTTGGGTGTACATTAACTGCGGCTCAGTAATGGGTGCATTTTGGGCAACAAGGGATAATGTTCCCGTGAACAACAATAAAATAAAAAATAATTCAAAGCGCTTTTGCAAATCCTTAACTTTGTTTCAAAATTAATAAAAATATGCTAATATCCGAAGTAGTTTATGAAGGAAATTTGAGATGTAAAGCTAAACATTTATCCTCAGAAAACATAATTGTTACAGATGCACCAAAAGACAACCAAGGTAAAGGTGAAGCTTTTTCGCCAACAGATTTGCTAGCCACTAGCCTTGGCGTTTGCATGTTAACCATTATGGGTATAGAAGCCAACAAACACCATGTAAACATAGATGGGGCAAAATTAAGTGTGGTTAAAGAAATGGGCACCGAGCCAAGAAGGGTGGTTAAAATTGAGATAAACATTGAGGTGCCTAACCATCAATTAACCGAGAGGCAAAAGGAAGCAATTACCTACGCAGGTCTAAATTGCCCAGTAGCCAAGAGCCTTCACCCCGATTTACGCCAAGAAATTAACATCAAATTTAATTAGAAAGAAAAACCAATAGTAGGAATTGGCATAGAAAACTTAGGGCAACTTCCCTTACATGCACTTAAGCTCAACAGAGCAAAAATAACTAAAACATACATTATCTTTTTCATATTATTAAACATTAACTATTGAACCTAACGAGCAACATTGGCGAACTGGTACAATCTTATGATTTGTGTGTTTTTTTGACCCAAAACAAACATTTAGATGCCAGTTCTTATTTACTTGGAAACAAAGGTAATACAAATGAGTTAAATTGGCTATTGGCTGAACAACTCAAAGTATATTCCAAAGCCTCGCACAAACTTCCTCATTTTGTAAAACACCATTGTTGGTTCACCTCAAAAAGTTATGAACAAGCAAGCGGCGAAGCGTCTGCTATTTTTAAATCTTCCCTTTTTATGGGCACCAATATGCTCGATTTATCTGGAGGTTTAGGGGTAGATGATTGGGCTTTTTCACCAAAATTTGACAATATAATTTCGCTTGACCCAAATATAACTTTGAATATTTTGGTGCGAGAAAACTTTAAAAAACTGGGTATAAATAATATTTTGCGTTTGGATCAAACCGCCGAAGCATATTTACTTGCACCATTGGCCCCACAATTTGATTTGATTTATTTAGATGCCGACAGAAGGCCTAATGAAAGCAGGAATTTCTTCTTAGACCAAGGCACACCCAACTTTTTAGCCATACAAAATACTTGCCTCAAACTTGGCAAAAAAGTACTCTTGAAACTCTCGCCAATGGTAGACATTAGCTACCTCAAAAAAGTACTCGTAGGCATTGAAAAGATTTTGGTTATTGGCAACAAATTAGAAGTAAAAGAATTGTTGGTTGTTCTATCGCGCAACTATGTGGGTGAAACCATAGAAGAGGCTGTTATACTAAAAGAAGCTGGCCCAAATTTGTTGTTTAGCCCTGATAGTGCAGCCCTGCCTGCAACAAAAACAAGCAGCAAAGCATTGTATTTTTTTGAACCACACCCCAGCATCATCAAAGCAGGTTTGGTGAGCAGCTATGCAAACCATTGCGGTTTGAACCTATTAGCGCCCCAAAGTGCCTTTTATACTGGAGAAATAATTCCTCCTAACTTTATGGGAAGGGCTCTTGAATTGGTTCAGGCATTTGAATTTACCAAATCAAACTTACAGCAATACCTTAAAAACAATGGCTTGGTTCAGGCCAATATTACCAAAAGAAATTTTAAGCAAAGCACCGATGAAATTAGGAAAGCCTTTAAAATAAAAGAGGGTGGCAAAGATTATTTATTCTTTAGCACCCTCTCTAATGATGTTAGAATGGTTTACCACTGCCAAAAGGCAAATACCTAAGCCCTGTTGGGATAAATTTTAAGCTTCTGGCCTTTGTTAACTTTACTGTTTTTTATAGTTCCCTTGTTCCATTTCTTGAGATCTGCCACGCTTACCTCATACTTCTTGGCAATTTTAGCCAAGTAATCGCCGCTCTTTACCTTGTAAATAACTTTATCTGGATGCTGAACGCGCTCAATATCGCGGTTCATGGCCATTAACTCTTCATTTAACTGGGTATTTAAGTTGGTATCATTTCTGAGCATGGCCACCTGCACAGCCTGGTGATAAGGCAAAGTAAGTACGATGCCGTTGGATGAAAATGGAATTACTCCCCTCCTCAAACTTGGGTTGTATTTGCATATGTCTTCTGTTGTTGTATTTAAAGCCACGGCCAATTTTTCAATAGACATTCTGTTATCAACCATTACGGTATCTAGGTGATAATACATATCGTTTTCGGCAGGATACAGGTTGTGCTCGCTGGCATAATTCATTACATAAGCCGCCGCAATAAAAGCGGGCACATAACCCCTGGTTTCTCTGGGTAAGTAGGGCATGATCTCCCAAATGTTTCTTTTGCCACCAGATTTGCGGATGGCTTTGTTTACATTGCCTATACCACAATTATAACTGGCAATAACCAACAACCAATCGCCATAGATGCGGTAAGAATTCTGGAAATATTTAACAGCAGCTTCTGTAGATTTAATGATGTCTTTTCTATCATCTATGTAAGTATCTGATCTGAGGCCATACATTTTACCCGTAGGTGCCATAAACTGCCATAAGCCCGCCGCGCCAACTGGCGAAATTGCCTTTTGATTCAAAGCACTTTCAATAACTGCCAAATACTTAAATTCCATTGGCACATTTTCACGGTCGAAAACCTCTTCAAAAATGGGAAAGTAAAACTTAGAAGTAGCCAACACACTGCTCACTAATTTCCTCCTGCGATTTGCATATAAATCTATGTATGCGCGAACCTGTTGGTTGTATTCTAGTGGAATCTCCGTCTCCAACAAACTCAATCGGAAAGCGTAAGTAGAATCGGAATAAACCGGAATATCGCCTTGGTCGAAACCATATACGTTCAACTCACCTGCATCTGTGATGGGATAAAGCTTATCCCTCCAATGCAAAGTGTTTGAGTCAATTCTGGCTACCACAGAAGCTCTATCCGACCCTGTACCACTCATGAGTGGTTGGGCCAAAAGGCTAGCTGCTGAAAGAATCAGGGCCGAAATTGTGACTATTATTTTGTTTTTTAACATGCAGTTTAATAAAGACAGAATACCAAATGTAGCAGTTCTATCAAATTTAATTGAGCAGTTGCGAATATAACTATCCACAACTAATATTCCTAATGAACGTAAAATGAACACTTTACAGTACACTACTCAATAAAATTATTAATAATTGGAACAAAAACAACAACTTGCAGTCATTAATTCCTCACGCATTTGAAAGCATTTCAATACATTTTACTCCCATTGTCTCTCCTGTATCAAGGAGTTTTGAGGTTGCGAAATTACTTTTACGATACGGGCATTTTTGGCGTAACCACCTTCGACATTCCCACCATCAATGTTGGTAACTTGGCATTTGGTGGCACTGGCAAAACGCCCCACATAGAATACCTCATTAGGTTGTTGCAACCCTTGGTTAAAGTAGCGGTTTTGAGCAGGGGCTATAAAAGAAAAACCATTGGCTACCAATTTGGCAACAGTCAATCAACCCCTTTTACCCTTGGCGATGAGCCCTATCAAATCTACAGTAAATTTGAAAACGTTGCCGTAGCAGTAGCAGAAAACCGCGTTTTGGGCATTCCAGATTTGCTGTACGATGCGCCAGAAACACAACTGATTTTGCTCGATGATGCTTACCAGCACCGTGCCTTAAAGCCTGGCGTTAATATACTCCTCACCGACCAAGCACTTTTGTATGTAGATGACTTTTTGGTGCCATCGGGGTATTTGCGCGAGTATGCATCGGCTTCCCAAAGGGCAGATATGATTATTGTGAGCAAATGCAAGCCAAATATGTCTGTAGAAGAAAGAACAGCCATTAAAAACAAATTGGCCATTTTGCCTCAGCAAAAGCTGTACTTTTCGTACATCAAATATGGCAAGTTGATGCCTTATTTTGGCGCATCGGCATTGGTTCAAACCGACACAGCATTGGCCTTTGCTGGAATTGCCAACACCAGCTCTTTTGAGGAATATTTAAGAAACAAATTTGAACAGGTTACTGTAAAAACCTTTGCCGACCACCATGCCATCAGCGAATTGGAGATAGACAAATTATTGGCTCAATTCAATGAGCAAACATCAGCCAATAAAATATTGGTATCAACCGAAAAAGATTATCAAAAATTGGTTCAAAGTCCGTTTGCCGAGAAATTAAAATACTACCCTTTTTATTATTTA